>URSW01000270.1 GCA_900550625.1 uncultured Eubacteriales bacterium | reverse complement strand
CACGCACATGACCGCGCCGACGGCGATCGGCGGGATGCGCTCGGAATACACCGCGGCGGCGGCGTTCGACTGAACGATATTCCCCGTCACAAGGGAATTTGCGAGGCAGAGGAGCGCGAAAAATCCGCCGAGCCGCGGAGAAAGCATATCCGACATATAGTACATCGCGCCGCCGAAAAAGCCGTCGGCGTTTTTTCTTCGGTGAGCCACGGCGAGTGCGACCTCGGCATACTTTACCCCCATCGCAAGAAGAGCGCTGACCCACATCCAGAACACCGCGCCCGCGCCGCCCGCAACAATGGCGCTTGCCACACCCGCGATATTCCCCACGCCGAGCGTGCCAGCAAGTGCCACGGTCATCGCTTTGAACGGTGTCTGTCCCCCTCCGGTCAGACCCTTTTTCAGCGAACGGAAGAATTTCACCGGATGCACGATCCAGAAAAAGTGAAGATACGACGAGAACAAAAGCCCGCAGCCGAGAAGCAGCACGGGCATTATCATTCCCGACAGAAGAGCGTTAATATTATCAAGCATATTACAGTTTACGCCCGATCCGCACGGATTATTCCATACGCGTGCGGACGTGTCGCGGTCATTTCCCCTTTTTTCGGGCTTTTCTCCGCCCGTTTAGCACTCGCCGCAGGTCAGTGTAAAAACATATTAGGCATATTTTGTAAACGATATGTTAACTCTTCGAAATTCCCTTGATTTTTCTATATGCCGGGTATAGAATATATCATGTGATTGGCACTCAGACACAGTGAGTGCTAAATCAGATTAACGAAATAAATAAAGTGCGATGCACAAAAGCAGGAGGTATATTATGAATATCAAACCTTTGGCAGACCGCGTTGTAGTAAAGGCGATCGAAGCAGAGGAAAAGACCACGGCGGGAATCATTCTCCCCGGCAGTGCTCAGGAAAAGCCTCAAATGGCGGAGGTCGTTGCGGTAGGTCCGGGCGGACTCGTAGACGGCAAGGAAGTCGTTATGACCGTTAAGGTCGGCGACCGTGTAATCACCAGCAAGTACGCAGGCACCGAAGTAAAGTGCGGTGATACCGAATACAACATCGTTCGTCAGAACGACATTCTCGCAATAGTTGAGTAATAACAGGAGGGATTTACAATGGCTAAGGATATTCTTTACGGAGCAGATGCAAGATCCGCTCTTCTCGCAGGCGTAGATAAGCTTGCAAATACGGTTAAGATCACTCTCGGACCGAAGGGCAGAAACGTTGTCCTCGACAAGAAGTTCGGCACTCCGCTGATCACCAACGACGGTGTTACCATCGCAAAGGAGATCGAGCTTGAGAACGCATCCGAGAACATGGGCGCACAGCTCGTCCGCGAAGTTGCGACCAAGACCAACGATGCTGCCGGAGACGGCACCACCACCGCTACTCTTCTCGCTCAGGCATTCATCCACGAGGGCATGAAGAACGTAACCGCAGGCGCAAATCCGATGGTTATCCGCCGCGGTATCCAGAAGGCTGTAGACCGCGCCGTCGCAGACCTCACCGCTAATTCCAAGAAGGTCAACGGCACTGCAGACATCGCCCGCGTAGGCACTATCTCCGCAGGTGACGAGGTGATCGGTACCCTGATCGCAGACGCTATGGAAAAGGTCACCGCAGACGGCGTAATCACCGTTGAGGAGTCCAAGTCCGCCGAAACCTACTGCGAAGTAGTCGAAGGCATGCAGTTCGACCGTGGTTATCTCTCCCCCTACATGGCAACCGATACCGATAAGATGGAAGCCGTTCTCGACGACGCGCTTGTTCTTATCACCGATAAGAAGATCTCGAACATCCAGGAGATCCTTCCCCTTCTTGAAAAGATCGTCCAGAGCGGTGCACGCCTGCTCATCATTGCAGAGGATGTCGAAGGCGAAGCTCTCACGACTCTCGTTCTCAATAAGCTCCGCGGCACGTTCAACTGCGTAGCGGTCAAGGCTCCCGGCTTCGGCGACCGCCGCCAGGAAATGCTCCGCGGCATCGCGGTGCTCACCGG
>URSW01000269.1 GCA_900550625.1 uncultured Eubacteriales bacterium | reverse complement strand
TGTTCGGTCGGATACGCCGTGCAGGCGGGGCACCGTTCGCAGTTATCCGTGTGGACGCGGAATTTGTCCGAGTGAAGGTTCTGCGCCGCCGGTATTCATACTTTTTCGGCATTTCGCCGCGCCCGCATCCGAATTCCGTTGTTAAAACAACGTAATTCGATTTGCGGATTTCGAAAATACCCCATTCCCGCGCGGATGCACCGTGCGGGCGGGTGCGGAAAGTCCCAAATTCACGGTCGCGCCGGATGCGGATTCCGTTTTAGGCAGTTATTTTCCGATTTGTTTGGTCGGGCGGCTGCCGCCGCGCGATCTGTGGAAGAGTTTGCGGCAATCCGGAGAATCTGCGGAATTTGGAGAGCCCGCAGAATTGGGAGGAATCGCGGAGTCGAGAAAACACGGCATCCGCAGCACCTGCGCCGTGTCCCCGAAACGCCCGGTATTCCCGCTGTGTCACTGTGTCGCTGCGGTGCGCCTTATTTTCGCTGCGTTCCGCTGCTCTCACGCCTTTTGAAGCCTAATTTTCGCCTCGTTCCTGCCTCGCAGACTTTGCTCCGACCGCCTTCCGCGGCATCTTTGCCTTATTCCTATATTTCGACGGTGCCTTCGAATACCGTTCTGACGCCGCCGGTCAGCAGCACATGATCTCCGTCGAAGCTCACCGTGAGGTCGCCCCCGCGCACCTTCACCGTGATATCCGCGGATTTTTTCACATATCCGAGCCGCGCGGCGACCGCCGCCGCTGCGCAGGCTCCCGTGCCGCAGGCGAGAGTTTCGCCGTTTCCGCGTTCCCAGACGCGCATTTTCAGCGTGGTCTCATTGACGACGCGGACGAACTCGACATTCGTCCTTTCGGGGAAGAACGGCGCGTTTTCAACGAGCGGGCCGAGTCTGCCGACATCGGCGCTATCCGCTCCGTCCGTGAAGATCACCGCGTGCGGATTTCCCACCGATACGCAGCTTATCCTTACGCTCTCGCCGCCGATCTCCGTCTCGCGCTCGAGAATTTCCTCTCCGTCGAGCGTCACCGGAAGAGATTTCGGTGAAAAATCGGCGCATCCCATATCGACCGTTACCGAGGATGCCTTTCCTGACGAGATATAAAGCTTCAGCGATTTCACTCCGGAATCCGTTTCGACGGTCAGATTTTCGCTTTCCGCGCCGCAGCGGTCGTACAGGAATTTTCCGACGCAGCGCACCGCGTTGCCCGCCATCCGTCCGAGCGTGCCGTCGCGGTTGTATATCTTCATTGAAGCGTCTGCTTTGTCGGAGCGTCCGATCAGCACGATCCCGTCTGCGCCGATTCCGCGGTGGCGGTCGCACAGTCCGACGCAGAGCGACTGCGCCCCGACCGCGCTGACGGAGCCGTCGCGGTCGTCGAAGTAGAGGTAGTCGTTCGCTGCCGCCTCCATTTTGACAAACGGAAGCTTCAGGCGCTTCGTTCTCATGCGGTTTATGTTGACAAGCTCGGTATTCTCCTCGGTGAAGCGCGACAGAAGAATATCGCACAGGGCGTTCGCCGTGTCGAGCGACGTTATCGAGCAGACCGACAGACGAAGCGCGTGGCGGTGGAGCAGCGCGAAATCGCCGATCGTCGAATCGACGAGCGCGCCCGTGTAAACGACATAGCTTACCTTTCCGCTTTCCATGAGGGATACGGCGTCCGATGCCTTTTCGATTTCGGATACCGGAATCCCGAGGGAGGCGATCTCGGCGGCGGTGTCGGGCGTCGCCCAGATGTTCACCCCGGCGTCGCCGAGCTTCTTCGCAAGGGTGACGACCTCGGGCAGGTCGTGGTTATCGACGGACACGAGCATTCCGACCGGGGAGCTTTCCGTGGGAATTCTCATATCGTATCCCGCGGCGCGAAGCCCCTTGAACATCGCCTCGGCATACGTTTTTCCGACGCCGAGAACCTCGCCCGTTGACTTCATCTCGGGTCCGAGGATCGAATTTGCATCGGTCAGCTTGCCGAACGAGAACACGGGCACCTTGACCGCAAAATACGGCGGCGCGGGG
>URSW01000268.1 GCA_900550625.1 uncultured Eubacteriales bacterium | reverse complement strand
GTTCGAGCCTGCCGAGGCGGTCCGCGCCTTTCCGTATCTGAAAAAGGGCGGATCGGTCACGGTAAGCTCTTCTCCGGTCAAGCCCGTAACGGACTCGCTTGCCGACAAGCCGTACAGCGCCGACGATATGATAGAATTTCTCGAAAAGCAGGACATACGTTTGACCGTAGTCGACGGCGGCGAGATCATCCGTGAAGCGGGAAGCGCAAAATCCCTCAACGCGGCGCTCATCGCCGCCGCCTGCGCATCGGGTGCGGTTCCGTTTTCCGTCGAAGAAATCGAGAATGTTGTGCGAAACGAGCTCAAGGCGGAATACGCTGAATCGAACCTCCGCGCGATAGCCGCGGGTGCACGCGCCGTTCTCGGATAAAAGCCGGGGCATCGGAAATAACGGTTTAGGATCTGGGCAAAATTGTCGAAATCGTTTTGCCGATCATCGGATAATTGCCCGAATCGGGCGCGCGTGCCGTTCTTCTGTTTTGGGAAGAACAATCGCTTTTTATCTGCTTTCCGTACACACAAAAAGGCTGACCGTCCGGTCAGCCTTTTTCATTCGGAGAAACGAAGCATCATCTCCGATTCAAATCGGGTCATTCTTCGTTTGCTTTCATTTTTTCGTAAGTGAACAACGCACCGAGAAGGAAAACGATTCCTCCCGTGAGAACGCCCGCCGTATAGATCTGACGGCGGCGGCGGATCCTTTTTGACAGCGCGGCAAATCCGTCCGGATTCTTCATCGTTACGGTGATACCCGCGTGCTGCGCGTTTTTCTTCATGCTTTTTATATATGCCTTGTAATAGTTTCTGCATGCCGGACAGCTCTTCAAATGCTCCTCTACGATCACGCGGCTCGCCGCGCTCGCTATTCCGTCGCGGCAAAGCGGAATGAGATCTCTCACCGTGTCACATCGCATATTCATTTTCAAGTTCCTCCGTAATCTTCTTTCTTGCTCTGAAATATATCACCTTCGCCGAATTTTCGCTGATCTTCAGCGAACGCGCGATCTCCGCATAGCTCATTCCCGCGTATGCGCGCAGCAGCACCACGTTCCGGTGCTTTTCCGGCATACCGGCGACGACACGGCGGACCGCGCGGACAAGCTCGCGCCTGTCAAGCTCGCTCTCCGGATCGGAGTTTTCAAGATACGCGCACGTCATAAGCCCTACATACGAATCCTCAACGCTCATCTTCTGCTTCTTCATATATTTGAAGTAAACGTGCTTCGCTATCGACGCGAGCCATGTGAACACATCGGATTCGCCCTTGAAGCGGTGAATGGACAGATACGCCTGAAAGAAAGTCTCCTGCGTCAGTTCTTCGGAGACCGATTCATTCCTCGAAAGCTTCAAAAGGAAAGAATAGACGCGGGCGAAGTATTCACGGTACAGTTTTTCAAAATCCTGCGTTTTGTATTCCTCCCTTCTTTTCGGTCAATCATATTGTATCGCCTTTTTCGGATAAGTTTGTGAACAAAATGAAAAATCTGAGCTCCGCCGAAATTTTTTCCGAAAAAGTGTAACCTTTTCGATTCCGCCGGCACTAACAATTAAAAGCAAACGAAAAACAGGAGCGGCGGAATCCGTCCGGATGCATCCGCCGGGATTTTTGAGGATCGGAGTGCGCATATGAGCTTTAATATAAAAGGTACGGGAATGTACGTTCCCGAAAAAATCGTAACGAACGACGATCTTTCGAAGATCGTGGAAACAAACGACGAGTGGATAGCAAAGCGAGTCGGAGTGAAAAGACGTCACATATCGACCGGCGAAACCGCCGCCGACATGGGGCTGAAAGCAGCCGAGCGCGCGCTCGGCAATGCCGGGATCACTCCGGAGCAGCTCGATCTCATAATCGGCGCGACGGTCTCGGGTGAGAACGTTCTTCCCTCCGTATCGTGCGATATACAGGGCAAGCTCGGCGCCGGATGCATGGCGTTCGACATAAACGCGGCGTGCTCGGCGTTCATATTCATGCTTGATGTGGCGGCGGGATTCTTCGCAAAGCAAAAGCTGAGAAACGTGC
>URSW01000267.1 GCA_900550625.1 uncultured Eubacteriales bacterium | reverse complement strand
CGCTCGTTCAGGATAAGAGCGGCGCACACGGCGACGAAGCGTTTACGGTTGAGGTTGCCGAAAACGGAAACGTAACGATCACCGGCGGGCAGTACCGCGGCTGCATCTACGGTGTTTACGACTTCCTCGAGAAATGTATAGGATACCGTTTCCTTTACGATTTCGATTCCGTTGATCCCGAGCTTCCGTCGGAGTTCTATTCTTCCTATAAGGATGCGATGATCGATTACCTCTATGAAGCTTCTTCAGTGGATATCCCGGAAGGCACGGAGTATTATTCCGCTCCCGATATCGCAAGCCGCAGCGTATGGCATGAGCCCTCGAGATACCTTCCTGCAGAGGATTTCGCTCTCAAAATGAGACTGAACCGTGAAGATGTCCGCGGCTTTGCAAAGTATAACGGCTACGGTGTGAGCCCGCCAACCTGCCACGGACTTTCGGAAATGGCAGACCGCTTTGCGGATTACAGCGGTCAGGGTGTACAGACGAGACAGCCGTGCTACTCCAATGAGGAAAACATCGGGATCGCCTGCGAGTATTACACCGAGAAGCTCAGAAACATGCTTGCCTCCGGACTCAAGGTGGGACGCGATATAACCGATATCGATATTTCGCAGATGGATTCCGCAGATTTCTGTCAGTGCAAGAACTGCATGGAGCTTATCGCATACGACAGGACGAATGCAGCCCCCGTTGTGTACTTCACCAATGCGGTTGCGGATGCGATTGCCGAGATCGACCCGAATGTGTATGTGCAGATGTTTGCGTATTACGGAACCACACAGCCTCCGCTGAAAACAAAACTGAAGCCGAATGTTTCGGTGTGGTATTGTTTCTATAACGACATAGACAAGCATGCCTGCTACAATCATCAGCACAGCGGCGAGAAATGCACTTCCGGCGATATCTCGAACGCACTCTACGGACAGGAAATGCGCGGCTGGTCGAAGCTCACCGACCGCCTCGGCGTATGGTATTATCCCGGCACATGGTACGCCGCACCCGTGCAGAGCTGCACGGTGTTCAATCTCATCGACGATTTCCGTTTCTTCAGGGAATGCGGAGTGACCGGAACATATATATGCGCGACGTTTCTGAATCCCGCGGACGGAATACTCAATTATCTGTGCCGAATCCTTCAGTGGAGTTCGGATTACACGGATGAGGAATTTATCGGATTGATAAAGGAATACTTCATGATCCTCTACGGTCCCGGATACGAGGACATTTACGAGTATATGGTTCTTTGGAAGGAAGCCGGCGGAGATAACTGCTGGAGTACGATGGGATGGTCGAGCCCTGCCGACCGCGTGGATCTCTATTTTTACGCGAAGATGTACGGCTATATGACGACGCTGTTTGACGATGCGGCATATCTCGCCGAGAGCAGCGTTCAGGAATATCGCATAAAGCATCTTTCCATGCAGATGCATTATGTCGGACTGATCGCTTCATATGACGGAATGTACACAAACGGCAGCGAGAGCGAAAGATCGGAGTACCTCGGACTGTGGAATGATTTTGTTTCGCGCACCGGCGGAAAGTATCCGCTCCGGTTTGACAGAGTGGACGACAGCGCCCCCGTGCTGACAAACGATGCAGGATTCTTCGACGGCTTTGATATAACAAAGCAGAATCCGGCGGAGCTCGGAAAAAGAGTTATCGAGATTTATCCTTCGTGGTGGAAAAAATGAATAACGGGCGGCGCACCTCATGTCGAGGCGCGCCGCTTTTCTGTATGTTGATTTATGGCAAAAATAATCGTTAAAAAAAGTCACATCTCATTGACTTTTTCACTCAAATGTGTTAATATTTTTATACATAGTATAAGGGGATGTGTACGCTGCGTGCAGTGACGTATCATTATCTCCGAACGAAAGGAAGCTTTTTAGCAAGGGTGAAAAATGAAAAAACTGATTTCGGCTGCACTTGCGGCACTTACGATTTCGGCTGCACTGAACGGGTGCATGGGGAAAACCGAAAGCTTGTCCCCTGTCCGCGCTCTTTCGTCGTCAGCGGAAAAATCCGCGGAGTGGCTCACC
>URSW01000266.1 GCA_900550625.1 uncultured Eubacteriales bacterium | reverse complement strand
TCTCCTTGTTGCTTTTTGTTGTGGTAACTTAACTGTAACACATTCGGCTCTCAATTGCTACTCTTTTTTTGATACTGTAACATATCTATTGTAATCGTACACCGTGCGGTGAAAAAAAATGAATTCAATATTGATTTCCGGCGATATATATGGTAAAATGACATCATCAGATAAAAAAGGAGAATGTAAAATGGCAAAGAAAATCATGTCCGCATTTATAGCGGTAATGCTCGTGATCTGTGCATCCGCGATTCCCGCGTTCGCGGCGGACGGCGCATCGGCTTATGTATCGATATCGGACAAGGACGGAAAGCTTGTGCTCGTTCTTGAAAAGATCGATCTCTCCGATGCCGACGGCGACGGTACGATCACGATAAACGACGCACTGTACCTTGCGCACGAAGCTGAATTTGAGGGCGGTGCCGCTGCCGGATACGCATCCGAGCAGAGTGACTACGGTCTCTCGCTCACCAAGCTTTGGGGATGCGAAAACGGCGGAAGCTACGGATACTATGTAAACGATGCAAGTGCGATGTCTCTCGCCGACCCCGTGAAGGACGGCGACAGGATCAACGCCTTTGTGTACACCGATCTCAAAACGTGGTCCGATAAATACTGCTACTTTGATAAAGCATCCGTAACCGCACAGAGCGGCGAAAGCTTTTCGCTCGTTTTGACCGGAGCGGGATTTGACGGAGATTGGAATCCCGTTTCCGTTCCCGTTGAAGGTGCAAAGATTACCGTTGACGGAGAAGCAACCGATTTCGTCACCGATGCGGACGGTCGTGTTTCCGTCACCGTTTCCGAGGCGGGAAGCCATGTTATAAGCGCGATATCCGACAGCGAAACTCTTGTTCCGCCGGTATGCGTCGCGGTAATCGAGGCAGTTTCCGAAAGTGAAAGCGAGACCGCAGCAGACACCGCAGCCGAGACAAAGACCGATACCGACAAGAACGCAGCCGAGCCCGACAAGGAGCAGTCCGCTCAGACCTCCGACATGTCTGCTGCGGTCGCAGTATGCGCTTTTGCCGCTGTCGCCGTCTGCGTAATGCTCAACGTAAAGCGTCGCCGCGCCGACAGATAAATCTCCAATAAGCTTTGCCGAATGCGCGGATTAATCGTTCGGACGCTTACGTGGAGTCGCTCGTGAAGCTTTGCTCGCGTTTTGCATGGCTTTACGGCAGCGAACTGTTGAAAATCCCTCGAAGGATGCATGTATCTTTCGGGGGGTTTCTTTCTGTATTTGACTTATTCTTCCCTCTTCGCTATGATACATACAAAAACTGCACATTGAGCAGGTCGTTCGAAAAGGACTCTTATGAACAAATCCGATATTTAAGATTTCTGAAATCAAAAGGGATAACCATTGAGGTCACCGAACACAAAGCGGTTTACAATACGGCGGAGATGGCGGAAATAGATATTCCGTATCCCGAAGCAGACAAAAAATCTTATTGTAAGGGATGACAAAAGGCAGAATTACTGTCTCATAACCGTAAAGGGAGATCGGCATGTCGATTTAAAGAAGTTACGCCGTGAACATCAGACGAAGCCGGCGCGCGCGTTTCGTGTGCCGCATCGCTGCGGCATTAATCACGGCAATCCCCCGTCCCTTCGCGCGCCGCGCAGAACGGTTATTATGCTTATGCACAGTGCCGATATGCTTAAGATTCAAGACAATAATGAGCCGTGCGGCTCATTTTGTGTTTTTCCGCACATTCCGGCTCGCAAACGATGCGGCTGACTGCGTTTTGTGAAGATATACGGGACGCGCGGGCGATTCGGCAGGCGAATTTCCGCAGTTTTGAGCGACGGAATCGGGATTTTTCCGCGACGCTTTTCATTTCACGCACAAAAAAGTGCAGGGGGGGTCCCGAAACACGTTCGGTAAACACTTTTTTTACATTTTTATTTTAAAAAGCGTTGTCCTTTGTTCTGCGGTGTGGTATAATATTTTAATAATTAATTTGCACGGGAGAGTTTACTCTATGAAATATTTAGTTCTTATTCCCGACGGAATGGCTGACCGCAAGATGCGCGAGCTCGGCGG
>URSW01000265.1 GCA_900550625.1 uncultured Eubacteriales bacterium | reverse complement strand
CCCCCGCCGCACCTCCCGTCACGAAATATTCCGACGAGCAGACGCGCGCGATACATACGCTGTGCGAACTCGCCGACGGAGCCGCACCCGCCGCCGCGCTCCTTCACGGGATCACGGGAAGCGGAAAGACTCTCGTTATCAAGGCGGTGATCGACAGCGTTCTCGCATCGGGGCGCGGCGCGATCGTCCTTGTCCCGGAGATCGCACTCACTCCGCAGACGGTCGGAGTGTACCGCTCGTTCTTCGGCGACCGCATCGCGGTCATGCATTCGTCGCTTTCATCGGGCGAACGGTACGACGCATGGCGGCGCGTGCGCGACGGGGATGCCGATGTCGTGATCGGCACGCGCTCGGCGGTGTTCGCCCCCGTCCGCAATCTCGGGCTTATCGTGATCGACGAGGAGCAGGAGCACACCTACAAATCCGATACGACGCCGAAATACCTCGCGCACGATATCGCTCGCAAGCGGTGCGCCGATACGAAATCGCTCATGCTTCTTGCGTCCGCAACGCCGTCGCTCGCCTCCTACAGGAAGGCAAAGACGGGAGTGTATACGCTCGTCGAGCTGAAGAACCGCTACGGAAATGCGCACCTTCCCGAGGTCGTGACCGTCGATATGAGACGCGAGATCGCGTCCGGAAATGCGTCGATCTTCTCCGACGAGATTGTTTCTCGGCTGAAAAAGGTCAAAGCCGACGGCGAACAGGCGATACTGTTTTTGAACCGCCGCGGCTACAACAGCGTTATAACCTGCCGCAGATGCGGCGAAAATATAAAATGCCCGAACTGCTCGGTCTCGCTCACCTACCACGCGACCGCGGCGGTGGACGAGCGTCCGGGCGAAAACTACCTCAGCCGCCGCGCGCGCACGGGAGTGCTCACCTGCCACTACTGCGGATTCCGCTGTGCGGTGCCGATGAGGTGCCCGTCGTGCTCGGACGGGAATCTTCTGTTCATGGGATACGGAACGCAGCGCGCCGCGGCGGAGCTTGAAGAGCTTGTGCCCGGACTTCGCGTGCTCCGCATGGATACGGACACGACGCGGCGGAAATTCTCCCACGAGGAGATACTCGATTCGTTCCGCCGCGGGGATGCCGACGTTCTGCTCGGCACGCAGATGGTCACAAAGGGGCACGACTTCCCGCGCGTGGCGCTTGCGGGCGTGCTCAACGCCGACGCCTCACTTTACCTCGACGATTACCGCGCCGGGGAGCGGACGTTCGCAATGCTCACCCAGCTTATCGGAAGAGCGGGACGCGCGGGCGGCGACGGAGTCGCCGTGATCCAGACGACAAATCCCTCGTCCGAGGTGATCGCGCTTGCCGCGCGGCAGGATTATCCCGCGTTCTACGAGCGCGAGATCAAGCTGCGCAGCAGCGCAAAGTTCCCGCCGTTCTGCGATCTTGTGCAGATCGCGGTATCGTCGAAAAACGACGTGGCGCTGTCGCGCGCCGCGCTCGCCCTTGCCGCAGAGCTGAAAAGTTTGCTCGCGGGGGATTTCTCCGACGTGGCGGCGGAGGTGTACGGACCGTTCGAGGCGCCGATCTATAAGGTGCAGAGCGAATTCCGTATGCGCATCGTCGTAAAATGCGTGCTCAACGCGAGAAGCCGCGCGATATTCGCCGCCCTCGGCGAATCGTTTGCGCGCTCCGGAGAGAAGGGCGTGACCTTCTCGGTCGATTTCAATCCTTCGGGAATCTGAGGATTATCATCCGCGGGGCGGATAATCGCCGGCGGAGCATCCGGAAACCGGGAAATGCGAAAATCCGCGAGAGTGCTGCCCGGCGTAGATTGAAAAGGCATGGAGCGCGAAGCCTGCCGAAGTCGCTGCAATGGCGGATTTTACAACGGCGCACCGCCTCACGCGCTCGGTGCCGATCAGCCGATCGCAGGAAAACGAAACCGGGAGCGGATATTATAAGAAAACATTCCCCGCCCGAGTGAGGGAAAGGGGAAAATACCGCACGGCCGCGCCAAACCGGACATTCGGTCCGTGCGGCAGTGCAGATATAAATCAGGGAAAGGAACGGAAAAATGGCAATACTCAATATAATCAAGGACGGAGACCCCA
>URSW01000264.1 GCA_900550625.1 uncultured Eubacteriales bacterium | reverse complement strand
TTGCCGAATCGGAAGCCGATGCGCTTTCCGTCTCCGCGCAGTCGGATACGCACGCTCCGCCGTCGGGGGCATTTTTGCCGTCCGCGCCGTCCGTAATTTCCGCACCTTCCGCAATTTCCGCGCCGTGTGCGGTCTCCGCATCGGCAGTCGCCGCAGCATCGGAGGAAACCTCGCCCTCCGCCGCAGCCGATTCGGTGCAGTCGGTATCTCCCGATTCCGCGTTTTCCGCACGGTCGGATGATGACTCATTCGGTTCGTTCTCCTCGGGAGGGAATTCGTCGGGCAGAGCCGCCTTCAGCGAGGCGATCGCCACCTCAAGCTGATCGAGCGAAGGCTCCTTTGTAGTGAGGCGCTGCACCCAAAGTCCGGGAGCCGAAAGGATCTTCGTTAGAAGGTTCTGATGGCGTCCGGCGTACATGATAAACTCAAATCCGAATCCGACGATCCACGGAAGCAGCAGAAGCTGGAGACCGATGCGCGCCCAGACGTCGTCCCAAGGAATAAAGGAAAATACGATTATCGATATTATCAGCACAACGAAAATGAAGCTTGTGCCGCAGCGGGGATGAAAGCGCGTGCATTTTGCCGCGTTCTCCGGGGTAAGCTCCATGCCCGATTCGTAGCAGGCGATAGACTTATGCTCCGAGCCGTGATACTCGAAGGTTCGCCTCATGTCGGGTATAAGTCCCATAAGCGCGATATAAAGAATGAAAAGTCCCATCTTCACAACGCCTTCAACAACACTGCGCACCACTGTACCGATATCGACCACCAAGCCTAAAGCCCATGCAGCCAAGCTCGGCAAAAATTTGAAAAGGAGCAGCGCAACCGCAACACCGAAAACCACGGAAACACCCATGAGCACCTTCATGATCGAATCGCCGAGCTTCTCGGTAAGCCACTTTTCAAATTTGGTCTCGGGCTCGGACGTGTCGATCCCGAGCATCTCCGCCGATTTTTCGAGAGTGGAATAGCTGAGCATGAAGGTCTCAACCATATTCACCGCACCGCGGATAACCGGAACGCGGCATATTTTATACTTTTTCCTCACGGAAACGTGTTTTTTCGTATCAAGCTTTATCGTGCCGTCCTCGCTGCGTACCGCAAGCGCGACATTTTCGCCGCCCTTCATCATTACGCCCTCGAGCACCGCCTGTCCGCCGACCTTGTTCATACGTTCCGGCAGGACTTTATGTTTTTTGTCCGTCAAATCACACCTCCGGCATTATAAGCCTGCGGCGCATCCGCCGCCTTATGTTAAAATTGTATCACACACGATGTCGGAAATAAATAATATTTTGTGAATTTGCTCACGCGGCATTTATCGCAAAATAGATTATAACGACGATTCCGAGCACAATGCGGTACCAGCCGAAGGATTCAAAGCTGTGCTTCTTCACGAAATCCATGAGGAAGCGTATCACCGCAAGCGAGACCGCGAAAGCGACGATTATCCCGATGATAAGCACACCCCATTCCGCGCTGCTCGGCACGATGCCGTCCTTTATAAATCCGAGCACCTCGATCAGGGATGCGCCCGCCATGACGGGGATTGCCATGAAAAACGTGAATTCAGCCGCCGCCGTGCGGGAAACGCCCGCAAGCATTCCTCCGATTATCGTGGAGCCGGAACGCGACGTTCCCGGAATAACCGCAAGCGCCTGGAAGCATCCGACCGCGAAAGCGTCCTTATACGAAAGATCGTCGGCGCTTTCTATTCTGTAGGATTTCCCGCGGTGAAGCCGCTCGATCACGATGAACGCAACGCCGTAAACGATAAGCGCACCGGCGATAAGGAACGGATTGTCGGGGATCGAGCCGTAAAGCTTTTTAAGAAGCACTCCCGCGACCATTGCGGGGATCATGCCGACGACGACCTTGCTCCAGAGCACCCACGTCCTCTTCTTCTCCGCGGAGCTTTTGGACGGCGCGAACGGATTGAGGCGGTGAAAAAACACCACCACGACCGCAAGGATCGCGCCGAGCGCGGCGCAGATGACGCAGCACCACGCGCACACGCGGCCATAGGAATGGAGCTTCGTGCCGCATTCGGCAAAGTCCACGAGCGTGTCGAGACCGTCCTGCGCCATCACGCCGGCGGCAGG
>URSW01000263.1 GCA_900550625.1 uncultured Eubacteriales bacterium | reverse complement strand
CGTTTTCGGTTCTGTTTGTGCCGATTCCGTACAAGGAAGCTCTGCGCGTTCTCCGTCCGGGAGGATGTCTCCTGATCTGCTCGGCGGCGCCGGATCATCTGGCAGAGCTGCGGCAGATAATATACGACGACGTAATAACGAAGGAGACCGCCGTGCCCGCGCACGAGAGCTTCACACTCGGATTCCGCGAAAATATAAAGTACACCGTTGAGCTTGACGCGGCAGAGCTTGTGTCGCTGTTCGAAATGACCCCGTTTCGTTACCGTTCGCGCCCCGATGCGGCTGAGCGCGTAGCCTCACACGGCAAAAGCCGCATGACCGTATCCGTTATGTGCAATATACTGATAAAAAATCCCAATACATTTCAATGAAAGGCTTAAACAATGAAGATATCTGTCTGTGTACCGATGTATAACGAGGAAAAGATCGCCGCCGACTGTGCCAAAACGCTTCATGATGTCATGAGTGCAAATCAGGTGATGACCGGAGACGATTTTGAGATTATTTTCTGCGATGACGGCAGTACCGACAACTGCGGAGAGCGCGTCCGCGAGCTGACGGGGGAATACCACGGTCTCCGCGTCGTCGGTTATCCCGACAACAGAGGCAAGGGCTCCGCCGTAAGAGAGGCGATCGCCGCCTCCGAAGGGGATATCGTAATGTACCTTGACTGCGACCTCGCTTACGGAACGGATGTAGTCCCCGAGGTCATACGTAAAATGAAGGAAAGCGATTACGATATTATAATCGGCTCGCGCAATCTCACCGATGACGGCTATGAGGGCTACACGCCGATAAGAAAGCTTGCGTCAAAGACATATATCAAGGTGCTGAATCTCTGCGCAGGATTCCACATGTCTGATTCGCAGTGCGGATTCAAGACCTTCCGCGGAGATATAGCGAGAAAGATATTCTCATACTGCAGGACAGACGGATTCGCATTCGACATCGAAGCGATAATGATCGCCGAAAAAATGAAGCTCAACATCGGCGAGATCCCGGTCAAGATAATAAATCACCGCGATTCAAAGATAAACGTGGTGCGTGACACCTTCAAGATGCTCGGCGATCTCAAGCGCATCAAAAAGCGCGTGAAAAAGCTTGATATAAAATAATTCCGCCTCGGGTTAAAGAGCGCGGACAAAAAGGCTTCGGCAAACGATGTTTGCCGAAGCCTTTTTATATTTCGATTATTTCTTATAGAGTGCGCCGTATGCCGCGCATGCACGGAAGTCCTGACCTTCCTTATCCATTCCGAATGCGTTCCAACATGCGGGACGGAAGATCTGATCCTCAGGTACGTTGTGCATCGCAACGGGAATACGGAGCATCGAGCACATTGTGATGAGGTCCGCGCCGATATGACCGTAGCTGATCGCGCCGTGATTTGCGCCCCAATTGTTCATGACATCGTAGGTGCTTGTAAACGCGCCCTTTCCGGTAAGACGCGGAGCAAACCATGTGCAGGGCCATGTATAGTCCGTGCGCTTCCACAGGATATCGGAAACCTCGTCGGGGAGGTTCACCGTCCATCCCTCGGCAATCTGAAGCATCGGTCCGAGGTTCTTCACGAGATTCAAACGGATCATGGTAACGGGCATCTGCGCAACGGTGAGGAATCTCGAAGAGAATCCGCCTCCGCGGAAATATCCGTTGTCGGCGGGGTTCCACGTCGTCGCCGCAAGGATCGAATCGATGTCCTCGTCGGTGACATCCCACCATTCCTTCATCGTGCCCTGTCCGTTCTCATCGGTTGCGATGCCGGTCGCGTCAAGGCAAGCGGCACCGGAGTTTATAAGGTGGATTATACCGTTCTCGGCAACTCCCTCGGGAGTGTAGCCGGTTGCCTTTTTGATCGCCTCAGGGCTCCAATATGTGCGGACGTCGGCGAATATCTGCGCACGGTTGGTAAGCAGTTTCATGAACATCATTCCGAGACCGTTGAGCGTATCGTTCTCCGTTGCGAGAATGTACGGTTCGCGTGCGCCGTTCCAATCAAATGACGTGTTGAGGAGAGCCTCGGCGAAATCGGCGTTCGGATAGAAGTCCGTCCACTGACGCTGTCCCTGGAAGCCCGCAGCAAGTGCGTTATGTCCGACAGCCTCCTCCTCGCAGCCCTCGGGAAGCTTGTCGTTT
>URSW01000262.1 GCA_900550625.1 uncultured Eubacteriales bacterium | reverse complement strand
CATACGCCGTACAGAATATCGCCCGCGCCGGAGATCACATCGTATCCTCATCGAACCTCTACGGCGGAACCTTCAACCTCTTCGAGCATACGCTCCGCGATCAGGGACTTGACGTTACGTTCGTTGATCCGTCCGATCCCGAGAATTTTGAAAAGGCGATCAAGGAAAACACCAAGCTTGTATATGCGGAGACGCTCGGAAATCCGAATTCCGACGTGATAGATATCGAGGCGATCGCCGATGTCGCACACCGTCACGGAATCCCGCTGATCGTGGACAACACCTTTGCAACTCCGTACTGCCTCCGTCCGATCGAGCACGGTGCGGATATCGTGGTTCACTCCGCGACGAAATTCATAGGCGGTCACGGCACCGTAATGGGCGGAGTTGTTGTGGACTCCGGCAAATTCGATTGGGCGCAGAACGACAAGTTCCCCGGAATATCGGAGCCGAATCCCTCATACCACGGCGTTGTTTTCTCCGAAGCCTGCGGAAATCTCGCGTACATACTCAAGCTTCGCACCACGCTCATGAGAGATCAGGGTGCGACAATATCGCCGTTCAACTCGTTCCTACTTCTTCAGGGACTTGAAACGCTCTCCCTCCGCGTCGAGCGCCATGTCGAAAATGCGCTTAAAGTCGTTGACTTTCTGAAGAATCATCCGCAGGTCGAAAGGGTAAATCATCCTTCCCTCGCCGGCGGAAAGCAGAAGGAGCTTTACGACAGATATTTCCCGAACGGAGCAGCGTCGATCTTCACCTTTGATATAAAGGGCGGTGCCGCCGAAGCCAAGAAATTCACCGAAAGTCTCGAGCTGTTTTCACTTCTCGCCAATGTTGCGGACGTGAAGAGCCTCGTTATCCACCCCGCATCAACCACTCACTCCCAGCTCTCCGAAAGCGAGCTTCTCGAAGCCGGAATACGTCCGACCACGGTTCGTCTTTCGATCGGAACGGAGCACATTGACGACATTATCGCTGACCTTGAGCACGGTTTTGAAGCCGTAAAATAACAAACATAAAAGCGGAATTCCCGCATGAGCGCCGCACAGCGGCAGAACGGAGACTTATCATGTCTGAAAAAATATATACCTCGGCAGATCAGCTCATAGGAGGCACGCCTCTTCTCGAGCTCACTCATATCGAAAAGAAGCTTTCGCTTGAAGCGAGAATACTTGCAAAGCTCGAATACTTCAATCCCGCAGGCTCGGTCAAGGACCGTATCGCAAAGGCGATGATCGACGACGCGGAGGCAAAAGGACTCCTGAACAAGGATTCCGTTATCATTGAACCGACGAGCGGCAACACGGGAATCGGTCTTGCGTCGGTCGCCGCGGCGCGCGGGTACAGGATCATCATCGTCATGCCCGAAACCATGTCGGTTGAGCGCCGCCAGCTCATGAAGGCATACGGCGCAGAGCTTGTGCTCACGGACGGAACCAAGGGAATGAAGGGCGCGATTGCCAAAGCCGATGACCTTGCAAAGGAGATCCCGAACGCATTTATTCCCGGACAGTTCGTAAACCCGGCTAATCCCGCGGCTCACCGCGCGACCACCGGTCCCGAAATATGGAACGACACCGACGGCAAGGTTGACATTTTCGTTGCCGGAGTCGGCACGGGCGGCACTGTCACAGGAGTCGGCGAGTATCTGAAGTCGAAAAATCCCGCAGTGAAGATCGTCGCCGTCGAGCCTGCATCATCTGCGGTTCTTTCGACCGGAGTTGCAGGTGCTCACAAGATTCAGGGAATCGGCGCGGGGTTTGTTCCCGATGTGCTTGACACGTCGGTTTACGACGAGATCATCGCGGTAAGCAACGAAGACGCATTTGCAGACGGCAAGCGCGTCGGCAAGGAGGAAGGCGTTCTCGTCGGAATATCCTCCGGAGCCGCACTTCACGCCGCGATCGAGCTTGCGAAACGTCCCGAAAACAAGGGAAAGACCATCGTTGCGCTTCTCCCCGACACCGGAGACCGTTATCTCTCGACACCGCTCTTTGCCGACTGAACATCAGCCGCCCGGAAACCAAGGCGCGGCTCCGTAAGCGCGCTTCCCCGCGGAATGCGATACCGCAGTATCGCCTGCGAATACCGCAAGTCCGGTATCGCCGCCGAATCAAAATCAAATACGGCATGCACA
>URSW01000261.1 GCA_900550625.1 uncultured Eubacteriales bacterium | reverse complement strand
CCTCTCCGTCGCCGAGGGTGTGCGCTCCGTCGCGCTTCTTGATGATCCGGTCGGCGAAACCGTAGAAAAAACCGTCCGTCCGAACGGGATGACCATCGAAAAGGTGCGCGTGCCGCTCGGCGTGATCGGCATGATCTATGAGGCGCGTCCGAATGTCACGGTGGATTCCGCCGCGCTTGCGCTTAAATCCGGAAACGCGATCCTTCTGCGCGGCTCGTCTTCCGCGCTCTCCTCAAACGAAAAGCTTGTGCATGCGCGACGCGCTCGACATGAGTGAGGTCCCCGCCGACGCAGTACAGCTCATCACCGAGGGCGGGCATGAGACCGTCACGGAAATGATGCGTCTGCGCGGATACATCGACGTGCTGATCCCACGCGGAAGCGGACGGCTCATTTCAAGCGTGGTCGAGAATGCCTCCGTCCCCGTGATTGAAACGGGTGTCGGAAACTGCCACATCTTCGTCGATGCGAGCGCCGATCCCGAAATGGCAAAGCGGATCGTGATAAACGCGAAAACGCAGCGCCCTGCGGTGTGCAACGCGGCGGAAACGCTTATCGTTCACCGCAATTTTCCCGACTTCGAGGGACTTTGTCAGGCGCTGATCGACGCGGGAGTGACGCTCCACGGAACCGTCGAGGTCTGCTGCCGCATCCCCGGCGCGCGCCCCGCCTCGGAGAAGGATTTCGCGGAAGAGTACCTTTCGCTCGACATGGCGGTCATACTTTGCGCCTCGGTCGGAGAGGCGATGGAGCACATCCGACGCTACTCCACCGGACACACCGAAGTGATCGTAACCGAGGATGCATCTCACGCGGAGCGTTTTCTCGCGGGTATCGATTCGGCGTCCGTCAATTGGAATGTGTCGAGCCGCTTCACCGACGGATTCGAATTCGGCTTCGGCGCGGAAATCGGAATCTCCACCCAGAAGCTCCACGCGCGCGGACCTCTCGGTCTGCGTGAGCTGTGCTCGTACAAATATATCGTGCGCGGAAACGGTCAGATACGCGGATAAGCGCGCCGCACATTTCGCATAAAGATTTACTAAAGACGGTCGTAAAACCGCGCGCCGTGTGCCGAAGGGGGCTTTCGCACGTCCGCCGGACGCGGACGGGAATCACGCGCCGCCGACATCGGCAGAAGAAAGGAACCATCATGAAAGATATAAAGGAAATAAAGCTTGCATTTCTCGGAAGCGGCTTCATGGCGCAGGCGATGATCCGCGGAATAATCAACGCGGGAACTCTCCCCGCAGAACACGTTTACGCGGTAAACCCCGTCGATCCCGACACCTGCGTCATGCTCTCCGAAAAATACGGCATCGTCGCGGCGATGCCGGAGATGCTCGCGGATGCGGATGTCATATTCTTCGCAATAAAGCCGCAGACGTTCCCCGAAGCGTGTGAAATGTACGCCGAATACTTCACCTCCGACAAGGTATACCTCACGATAATGGCGGGCGTATCCTGCGCAAGCGTCGAGACGGCGACGGGCGGCGCGCGCGTCGTGAGATTCATGCCGAATCTTGCGCTCTCCGTAGGAAAGAGCGCAACCGGATTCTGCCTCGGCAGAAATTCCGGCGAGGAGGAAGCCGCGCTTGCACGCGCGCTCTTCGGTCCGCTCGGCGAGGCGCGCGAGCTTCCCGAGGATATGCTCTCGTCGGTGACGGCTCTTTCGGGAAGCGGTCCCGCCTACTTCTACTACCTCTGCGAGGCGCTGACCGCAGCCGCCGTCGGCGACGGAATGGATGAGGAGACCGCGCAGTCCCTTGCGGTGCAGACGCTTATCGGAACCGCGGCTCTCATCGAGGAATCTGGCGAAAGCCCCGCGGAAATGCGCCGCCGGATCACGTCGAAGAAGGGCACGACCGAGGCGGGAATCTGTGCGCTCGAGGCGGCGGGCTTCTTCGACTGCGTGCGCGAAGGATACCTCGCCGCGCGTCATCGCTCGGACGAGCTCGGAAAGAAATGATATGCCGCGCGCTTCCGACGGATTACGCCGTGCGAAGCTTTACAACACAACAATCCCGGCCATACTGCCCGCGCAAAATCCGCGGCGGCATGACCGGATACGTTTTTTCGGAGAGTCCTTCCGAAATCGGATTTATTTGACACGGAGGAAAGCAATGCCGAGATTTTTCGTAGG
>URSW01000260.1 GCA_900550625.1 uncultured Eubacteriales bacterium | reverse complement strand
CGGGTACGGATCGCCGAGCCGATAACGGAAGAAAAAACATTATCGTTTAATTATACAACGAATTTTTATTGAAAGCAAGACATCAGACAAAATAAATGATATACGGACAGCAAAAAATGCGTGATTTTTTCTTTTTACACCGCTTTCGGAACAAAAATCGCCCCGCCGGAAAAATTTTTCACCGCTTTTTTTCTCATATTTTGTCAATATTTCACCTTTACTTCACAGAAACTTCACTTTGATGGGATATTATTGTTATCAAGATTAGAAAAAAGAGTTTACATTGAAAAAAAAGTATGCTATAATAAGAATAATCTTTGGATCAAATCAGATCCGCATTATGTCGGAGAAAGGACGATGAAGATGGGAACGAAAATTCTTGTTGTTGATGATGACGCAAATATATGTGACCTTTTGAGGCTTTATTTCGAAAACGAAGGTTATGAGGTCAAGACCGCAAACGACGGTGCCGACGGAATAAGCTTTTTCAAAATGTATGAGCCCGATCTTGTTCTCCTCGACATAATGCTCCCGAAAAAGGACGGGTGGCAGGTTTGCCGCGAGATAAGAGAGATCAGCTCAAAGCCGATCATCATGATAACGGCGAAAGGCGACGTATTCGACAAGGTGCTCGGTCTCGAGCTCGGCGCCGACGACTTCGTGGTCAAGCCGTTTGACATGAAGGAGATTTCCGCCCGCGTCAAGGCAGTGCTCCGCAGATACACCGCTCACGAGGATCAGAGCGACGACGGAGTGATAAAGTTCGACAATATCGAGATCAGTCTCCCGAAATACGAGCTCAAGCTCAAAGGAAAGCCGGTCGAGATACCTCCGAAGGAGCTTCAGCTTCTCTATTTCCTCGCGTCGAATTTCAACCGTGTATTTACCCGCGATCAGCTCCTCGACAAGGTTTGGGGATTCGATTATCTCGGAGATTCACGAACGGTCGACGTACATATCAAGAGACTTCGTGAAAAGCTTGAGGGCGTATCGGACAAATGGACGCTGAAAACCGTATGGGGTGTCGGGTACAAGTTCGAGCTTCTTCAGTAACTTCCGTAAAATAAAGTAATCAATGCACCTCCCGTCAGAGCGGAAATCCGTTTTGACGGGAGGTTGATCGGTTTTTAACCTTAATTCCGTTCCGGAATCAATCTTACCGCGCGGGGCTTCTCCGCAGCACGAGGTGAACATATGCCGCATTCAAAAAACAGAATGTTCCGAAGCGTATTCATAAAGTATATGTCTGCGTTTATGCTGATAAATCTTGTATGCTTCGGTCTGCTTTCTCTGATAATCACTTCCCTTATACGCTCCTACGGGACCGAAAATCAGATGCGCTTTCTCGACAGCTCGGCGACATCGCTCGAAAGATTTCTCGCAACGGAGTATTCTTCCGTAAACAGCGTAAACAAGATCAGTTTTTCGGAATATCTTCTGGAATCGGGAAATGAGATCAGCCCCGCCATCGATCTTGTTTCCGAAAGCGTAACCGACATACTTGTATTCATCACCGACACAAGCGGTGAGATATACGCATCGAGAGGCGGCGGAAACATTTTTCTCGAAACGCAGGTAGAGGTCAACGACGACGGAAAGTACGTCGTTCCGTCTAATATAATCGGAAAAGTCATGTCCGAGGGAAAGTATTCGGACACCAGCGACCTCGAAGGCTTTCTGAACGAAAAGAATCTTGTATCGGCTAAGCGGATTAAGCTTCCCTCCGGTACGGTCATCGGTACAGTATTCCTGTGCACCGAGGACACCGGAGTAGATGTTCTTCTTGATGCCACGATAAAGACGATAATCATGTCATGTCTGTGGATCATGCTTGCTTCGCTCATTGCGACCTACTTCATATCCGAAAGACTTGTTTCGCCGATCAAGGATATGAGCCGCGCCGCGCGCAGTTTTGCCGACGGCAAATTCGATGTGCGCGTGACCGTCACGGGAAGCGACGAAATATCCGAACTTGCAACCGCGTTCAATAACATGGCGTCAAGTCTCCAGGAGCTTGAAGACATGAGGCGTTCCTTCCTTGCCAATGTGTCTCACGACCTCCGGACACCTATGACGACGATCTCCGGATTTATCGACGGTATACTCGACGGAGCAATTCCGCCGGACAAATACGATTACTATCTCGGCGTTATCGCCACAGAGGTGCG
>URSW01000259.1 GCA_900550625.1 uncultured Eubacteriales bacterium | reverse complement strand
TCCACCGGGTATACCGAAACGCCGCCGACCGCTGCCGCCTCGGCGACGTTCCGCGCGGGAACGAACACCTTTTTGAATCCCGCGTCGCGCGCGCAGAGCGTGCGGCTGAGGACGCCGCGAATGGGGCGCAGCTCTCCAGAGAAGGAAAGCTCGCCGATGAGCACGCTGTCCGAAAGGTCGGTATCCGGCGGAAGTATCCCGCACGCCTTCCATATCGCGGCGATCATCGCAAGATCGAGAGACGAGCCCTCCTTGCGCCGGTCCGCGGGCGCGAGGTTTATTATGATCTCCGCCTCCGGAAGCGTTCTCGCGCTGTTTTCGCTTGCCGCGGCAAGTCTTCTTTTCGATTCGCGCACGGCATTATCGGGAAGTCCGACTATCTCAAAATACGGAAGATTTTCGGAAAAAGAGCATTCGACCGTCACAATATAGCCGTCGATCCCGAAAAGCCCTGTCGAATAAGCGGTCGTAAGCAAAGCAATGCCTCCTCAATCACGATTGTCGTATACGGTATCCCCCGGTTTGGTATGGCTGATCGGCTTCTTTTTCGAAATGTCCCCGCCCTGTGCGTTTCTTGGTCCGTTCTGCACGGTGCGCCGATTTTCGTTCTGCACGTTCTGCACCGTCCGTCGGGTGGCAGCGCTTCCCTGCACGCTGCGCGCCGTCTGAGTCTGCGGACTCCGGCGCGCCGTCGGCGCCGCTTCCTTTACGGAAGTGCTTTCCTTATGGGGCGAATCTGCGGGGACAGTTCTGCGCTGCTGCGGTTTTGCCGACGGCGTGCTGCCCTGCCCGCCTTCGGCGGCAG
This sequence comes from uncultured Eubacteriales bacterium, assembly GCA_900550625.1. Lineage (GTDB taxonomy): Bacteria > Bacillota > Clostridia > Oscillospirales > CAG-272 > UMGS1312. Next base: position 1,391 of record URSW01000259.1, on the reverse strand, counting down.
GGGGACGGCGCGTCTGCGTATTTCCCGGGCAGCTCTGCCGATTCACGCTGTCCGCCTTTTTGCTCTCCTGAATACGCCGCATTTGCGCGGCTCTCGCTTCACGGAGCTTTTCGGCTTCGAGATGCGATCTCTCGTTTGACTCTGCGGCGCGCGTCCGAACGCTGCTGCGCATCCTGTTCTTCTTCGGTTTTCCGACTGCGGCGCACACCGCGCACAAAACGATGATCGCCACTGCCGCAACTGCAAGCACGAGCGTAATTTTCGAATCCTTCTTCGGGGCGGTATCCTGCGAGATACTTCCCTGCGCTGACGTTTGTGTATCAGGCGCGTCGGTCGACTGCGGCTCGGCTGTTTCGGTCAGCGCGTCCTGCTTTGCCTGCTGAATGCTGTACAGCTCGATATTGTCGAAGAAATCCGCCTTGGTATCCGCGCCGACGGTGCTTCTCCAGAGTCCGTAGCGGCACGGGCTGTATTTCGTTATCTGCGATGCTTTGGTTATCGGAGCGTTCGCCGTGCCGCGCATCCATTCGGTAAACCATGTCCAATGCTGGCTGACGTGGCACTCGTATCCGGCGTTGCTCATTTCGTATGCGGTCTTTCCGCCGAAATGCTCAAGCGGCTGATCGAAATCCATAACAATCTCGTTTTCCGCCCAAAGGTGAAGGTAAAGCTTAGGCGTATCCCACACGCCGTACTGAGCCGCAGAGTACGGAAATTTTTCCGCATCAGCCGCGGCAGACACCGCGTCGCGCAGTGTTTCCGAATTTATGATATGCGTACCGTGACCGTATTCGCCGGCGGCGTCATGCCCGACGACGACCTGCGGCTTGAATCTGCGGAGATTTTCGACCTGCCATTCGAGGAAATCGTCGTAGCCGTATCCTGCGTTTGCAAACGCCTGCATTCCGCCCTCGCGGGATTCCGAATAGAGGTCGGGAAATATGCCGATCACGGGGTAATTTCTGATGCCCGCCGCCCAAAGTCCGTTGAGCTGCTCATGCGGTCGGACGGGCGTATTCGTATGCTCGCAGAAATAGACGACCTGCACCGCCGCACCGTAATCCACCGAATACGGGAGCACTCCGGCAAAGAAAAGCTGTTCGTCGTCGCTGTGAGACGAAAACAGAAGCAGATCCGCTTTTTCGCACGGCTTATCCCACACCTGAAGATCATCCGGCAGCTTTCCGGCGGTGAACGCGCGGATCTCCGAGATCGATGCTCCCTTCGGGAAGGTCATCACGATCTCTTTTGATTCTCCGGTGAGAGAGGCGACGTCCACATACTCATGAAGGAACGAATCCCGACCGCGGTCGCACTCCTTGCCGTTCGCTTTGAGGGTCCACGGCTTCGGCTCGAGATAAAATTCGACGTAAAGAGAAGCGATCGGCTCC
>URSW01000258.1 GCA_900550625.1 uncultured Eubacteriales bacterium | reverse complement strand
CTGCGGGGAACCCGCCCGCACAATGGCGTCCAATTCCTCCTGCCGCTTGCTGATGGCCGCCGCAATCGCCTCACACTTTTCCGTGTAAATCCGCTGATACTGCTTGAACTCATCTTCATTCAGCAGATGGTCCACGAACTTCTCATAAGCGGACATTTTGAACCGCATGGTCTGTTCATAATCGGCTTTCAGCTTTTCAAGCTCCTCGCCCTCCGGATAGTATGTAAAATATCCGGGATCGTAGTCTGTCACTACGAAAAGCGCGGAAAAGCTCTCGCCCGACGGAACGACGAAATCGTCGTCGTCCTTAGTCTGCCCCTGATTATTCTGCGAGCTGAGTATTGATTCAAGCTCGTCCTGTTCGCCGGAGAAGATGTCGTCCACCGCCGATGTTATAAACGTAACAGTAAACGAAGCGATAAGTCCGAACACCACAAGGCATACCGCAAAAATCACTCCGAAATTTTTCAAAGCCGACAGCATGACGCTGCCGCTCTTCTTCTCGGGCGAATTTTTCCTGCTTTTTTCACGCAATGATCTCTGCTTATTTCCGATCACTCGCTCACCTCCCGCCAATATTTATAATAGGCAACGACCGTTCTGCTTCTGCCCCCGGACATATAATCGGGTGCCGTTATTACAATTCCCTCCAATGACATTAGCTCCCCGGCTTCCGTTTCTTCTGGCAGGCATTTGAATATAGGGTCCGCTCCGTCAGCGTATATCAAAAGATATCCGTCCCTGAACGCAAACATACCCTGGCGAGCTATTATTGTTTCAATCCCGTCGGTTCTCTCGGAAACGCATCTCAGCCTCTTTCCGTCAAGAACGGCGCAGCGAGCCTTTACCGAGTTTTCCGGACGTTTTTTTGATTTGCGAAAAAACATAAACTCCTCCGTCTCACGCGCAGCGGCGATTCTGTTACTAAACTCCCGCGGCAGATTCAAAAACGGAATTTACTTTGACACCTTCTCAATTGCGGTTACGAGAAGCGACATTGAAACAGTATCGTTTATAACTGTATACGACTTATTCGGAGCCAGCTCCACGTTGCCGTTGAGAAGGAAAATCCCGTTTGAATTTCTTATGCCTTTGACCGTAAAGGTTCCGGAAACGTCCCACTTGGTATAATCGCCGTTTTCGGGCGAATATGTTTTAACATACGTTCCGTCGTCCTTCTGCACATACACAACTGCAGGCGTCATGGTAAGGCTGTCCTGAAGCGTGCCGAAATCCTTGGAATTTTCGGTATAAAAGGTGTCTCCCGCTTCGATCATGTTCATCGTCGACTGACGCATGCTGTCAACACGAAAAGAAAGAACATAATCCTCAAGCTGAGCTTCGGTTACGTTTTTCTCCGCCGTGTTCTGCTTGAAAACAAATGCGAAAACAGCCGCCGTAACACACATGAGAAGCGCAAGTATTATAAAAATGTCAAGAACACTCGCGCCGGATTTCTTTTCTGTATTTTTTTCGCTTTTCATATCAAATACCCTTTACTTTCAATTTTATGCGTCTGCAACGCGATTATACCTGTCCTCAAGTCGGACTATATCATCCTCGGAAAGCTCATCTCCGCACTGCACTTCTATAAATGTTATGCCGCATTCCCCGGCAGACGCGCGGTGAACCTCACCGACCGGTATGAAAAATCTGTCCGCCGCTTCTGCGGTCTTTTTCTCTTTTCCCAAGGTGACGATACCGCTTCCCTCAACCACCGTCCACGATTCACTCCTGTGTCGGTGATATTGAAGGCTTAATTCCGCTCCGGGAGATATCTCTATCCGCTTCACCTTGAAATTCTTCCCCTCATCGAGTACGGTAAAGCTTCCCCATGGACGGTGCTCGGTATTTCTTTCAGTCATAACTGCGCCTCCGTTTGATACGCACAATCGGCAGTGTCGGTTTCAAGACGAAAACCGCCTTTCATTCCGCTGCGCTATCCTTGCGTGACAGCCGATGGTTACTTTTCCTTTTTCTCTTCGGCGCCGTTCCCGTCGGATTCTGTGCCGTCGCTTTTTTCCTTCTCGGCACTGTCTTTTTCGGCATTATGAATCTTATGCTTTACTTCCTTCAAAGTATCGCCTAAATTTTTCGGAGTATCGGGAAGAGGTTCGTCATCGAAAAGTCCCGTATGCACCCGAAGATTCGGCGACTTTATTATCAGATAATTGAACAGGAACACGATAAGTGCAAGAA
>URSW01000257.1 GCA_900550625.1 uncultured Eubacteriales bacterium | reverse complement strand
GCTCGACATTGAGCTGACCGGCATACTGAGTTATCACGACGCTTCCGACGTAAAGTCCCATGCTTGTGAAAGCGTCGATGAGGCGGAGCACCTCGTCGTCGTAGGTGATCCCGATGTCTCCTCTGACCTTGTTTTTCTCGATATCGACTGCGGAGACCGCTATAACTATCTCCGCACTGTCGGAAAGCTGACGCAGCATCTTTATCTTGCTGTCAGGCTGAAATCCCGGAAGAACGCGGGCGGCGTGGTAATCGTCGAAAAGCTTGCCTCCGAGCTCCAGGTAAAGCTTATTGTCAAACTTCGATATTCTCTCTTTAATATGCTCGGACTGCATACTGATATACTTGTCGTTGTCAAAACCTATTCTCATTGTCCCGTTAACCTTCCTTACCGTCTCTTTCGTTCTCTTTAAGTTTTTGGATCTCCCGCATGAATGTCTCGATATCGTGGAACTCGCGGTAAACCGACGCAAAGCGCACATATGCGACATCGTCGCGCTCGCGCAGCTTCTCCATTGCAGCTTCGCCGATTTCCTTCGACGTTATCTCGCGTCTCATGGCGTTCTTTATGTCAAGCTCGATCTCGTCGGCTATCGCCTCCGCATCGACCGGACGCTTCTGACATGCGCTTATAAGCCCCGAGCGGAGCTTGTTTTTATCGAAATACTCCTTTGTTCCGTTCTTCTTTACGACAACGGGCTGAAGCTCGTCGATAAACTCGTATGTGGTAAATCTTGTCTGGCAGTTCAGGCACTCGCGCCTCCGGCGGATACTGTTCGATTCCTCGACGGGGCGGGAATCCACGACCTTGCTTTCGGTCGATGAGCAGGACGGACATTTCATAGCGATTCTCCATATATGGTTCTTTTTTATAATTATACTACCACATGTTGCCGAAGTCAAACATTATTCGGTAAGTTTTGCGTAAAACAAACGATAAATTCGCGTAAGCACGTCAAAATACAAGCCATGGTGGCTGTCGTGCGCAAAATATCGTGCGGATTTTTCGTTTTTTCGCAAATGCGACGGCAGCACAAAGGCGTGCATCTGCGGATTTGATTTTTTGAATTAGCTTGTTTTCACAACGGAATTCGCGGCAAGTCTGACGAAGCACCCGCCGTGCGGAATTTTGTGCGGATTTTCGGATTTGTGTTCGGTTTGCGGCGGCATGGGTACGGACTTTTCGTGGTAAGAAGCCGCATTCGGCTTCTTAGTCTCAAAGGGATGCGCAGTGCCGATTTCGCCGCGCAAATAAGCCTTTCCGCGAAGCACCTGTCCAATTTTTTCTTATCAACATAAATATCAAGTATCCTGACGATATCCGCAAGCGAAAATCCCATATTCTTCAGCGCCGTAATGCAGCAGACTGTCGGGAGGTGATCCTCTCTGTAGTATCGGTAATCGGTGAATCGGTCGGTTTCGGCAAGCTTGAGAAGCCCGATCTCGGCGTAGCGGCACAGCATTCTGACGCTGACCCCGGACAGCTTTGAAAATTCTCCTGTTTTCAGCACGGCGGTACTTCCTGTCTGCTGTTATTTTTGAGCTCGCATTTATTATAATGTCTGTCACAGTATCAGAGCCAAGCCGTTTTTTCGTTTTTATAAATATTTTTCCGCGAGGCAAAAAGAAATGCCCAAAGCAAAGAGGACAAACGAAAATTCGACCGCACGGCACGGTAAATTCGTGTTTTTATTGACTTTTCCGTTTTTTTCGGGTATAATGTCCGTCGGAGACGGAAAGACTGCCGCGCGCCATGTTGCCGAAAGGTATTGGTGTGAGGAAAGTCCGGGCTTCACAGGGCAGGATAACGGATAACGTCCGCCGAGGGTGACCTCCGGGAAAGTGCAACAGAAAATAACCGCTGTCTCACGGCAGTAAGGATGAAAAGGCGAGGTAAGAGCTCACCGGCACGGCAGGCAACTGCGTGCAAGTGTAAACCCTATCCGAAGCAACACCGTGACTGCAAAGGGTTGGACGGTTGCCCGCCGTCCCCGTTTACGGCAGTTTTGCCAGCGGTCTATGTGGCTTGAACCGTCGAGCAATCGCCGGTCTAGATAGATTGTCATCACAACAGAACCCGGCTTATTTGCCTGATCATTCCAGTAAAAAAGTCCTCTGTTTTTCTTTTAAAAAACGGAGGACTTTTCTTTTTGCCCTTTTGCCCGCAGAGGGCTTGACTTATTTGGGAAAATATTGTATCATACCTAGGTAAATCC
>URSW01000256.1 GCA_900550625.1 uncultured Eubacteriales bacterium | reverse complement strand
TGGTGCTCAACGCCATCGGATATCCGAAGCCGCTTACCGTATCCGGCTACACCTCCGATTTCTTTGGGAAGAACCCCAAGTATACTCCTCTTCCGGATGCAGAGAGATTCAGCGTTGACGATTTCGCTGCAGCATTCGTTCGTCTTGAGGGCGGAATAATCCTCGACTTCCGTATTTCGTGGGCAATGCATCCCGACACCCCCGGTGACACCATAATCTTCGGTAAGGAAGGCGCACTCCGCATTCCTTCTACGGATTGCTGGAACGGCTCTGTCGGCGGTCCCATGACTCTGTATCATGACGTGTGCGGCGCACGCACCGAGACCAAGATACCGATCTTCGGCTCCGGCGACCTCTTTGAGCAGAAGGTGAGATCCTTCCTCGACGCTTCCGTAAATCACACCGAATCCCCCGTCCCGACTTCGCAGATCATCATCAACCAGGCGATCATCGACGGTATCTGCCGTTCCGCAAAGATCGGCAAGGAGATCGATATCGAAATTCCCGAGGTTTGATTTTTTTCGACCGTACGGGCGCTTGCCTGAAAATAACGGACATCGTTCCCGCTTTGCCATTCGGCAGAGCGGGACTTTTGTATTCCGTGCGGTATCCGTGAAAAACGCGCTGAAGCCGAATCGCGCCTGCGACGCATGAAATACGGGCAATATTGACACGGACGGCACGCGGTGGTATTATAATTAATATAGAAATATCTTCCCGACGGAAAAGGAAAGCGTGCATCCGATAAGCGCTGTTTTATGCGGTTTGCTGCGTGACCGACAGACACTTTTCGGGAAGATGCGAAAAGATCGGACTGTGAAAGGAAACACTGTGAATTCATATAAAAATCTGCCCGAAGGATACGAAGCCGTGCGCGAGATCGACGCGGTGGGAAATAAGCGCGTTGCCGTAGGACTGAATGCAGCCGCACTTCTTATATCGGCGCTTTCCGGAACCTTACTGTATTTTCTGAGATTCCGCCGCTTCACTTTTACCGTAGACGAGATTAATTTCGGCGCTTATCTGCTGTTTACGCTCGGACTCCTTCTGTCGATGTTTGTATATCTTGTGCTCCATGAGCTTGTGCACGGCATCGTATATAAACTCATGACCCGCGAAAAACTCACCTTCGGGATAAGTTTTTCCTGCGCCTACTGCGGCGTGCCCGATGTGTTCGTTACAAAAAAGACCGCGCTTTCGGCTCTTGTCGCTCCGTTTGCCGTTTTCACGGTCGCTTTTGCTCTGCCGATCGCTTTTGTCGGCGACTATGCCGCGCTCTTTCTTTCGTTTCTGCTTGTGCTTCATTTCGGGGGATGTTCGGGCGATCTTTACGATATGATCCTGCTCTTGTTCGTGATTAAAGGCGACGTCTTGATGAAGGATACCGGACCGAAGCAGACCTTCTACGTCCGCACAGGCGGATAGTCTTTCCGAGATGCAGTTGCAGATAAACGTTCTTCGGACAATGCTTGATTCGGGCAGTATATCGGAAAATACATGCACTGTTGCGCATGTAGCACTGATAATTTCGATAATCAGCCTGATTTGGAACGTTGTTTCCTTGATAATCGGTCTTATAAAGATGAAAAAAGTCGCATAATCGCTTTGCGTGACGTATTGTGTGCAATTCGAATAGACTTATAATTATGCTTCGGCATGAAGTGTCGAAGGGATGACCGTCGGCAAAAAGTGAATTGCCGCGGTAAAAATCAGCGGCACCCCATTTGTCGGACAAATGCCTTATAATGTCTGACAAGCGGGGTGCTTAACATATGCCGAAGCAGAAAATTGAAAGGCAAAGAAAGCCGACGTGCTGTCGTGATTTACCGCTTCCCGCGCTCCCGCGCACCTTACGGCAGGTAAATATGCCGTAAAAATTTTTGTATTATTATCCCGAATTTGTAGGAAATGTGAGCCGTTCCGAAACTTTTTCGGAGTAATTGCGCAAGCCGAAAATAATTTCGAATTTTTGTGAAATATCAAAAAAAATGATAGTTTTTCTTGAAATCACGAAAAAAATGTGATACAATTATAAAATGTATTCACGGAGAGAAGTGCATATATCCCGTATGTGCTTCTGCATCTTTATACATATCCCAGGAAAGCGTGGAATTTCGGATGAGTTTTCTTCAGTTTCTGATAAGCGGTATAAGTCTCGGCAGTATATACGCCCTGATCGCACTCGGATACACTATGGTCTACGGAATTGCGAAAATGCTGAATTT
>URSW01000255.1 GCA_900550625.1 uncultured Eubacteriales bacterium | reverse complement strand
CACCTCACAGCCAGCGCCACTTACGCGCTCACAGTGAAGCGCGCCGTCAGCCCGACCCCGAGCGACAGCGTCCACGTCAAGACCGACGGCAATGGCAAGCTCCATGTCAGCGATAAAAATGCCGGCCGGGATGAAAAAGTGACGATCACTGTGAAGCCAGACGACGGCTACACCCTCGACAAGCTCACCGTCACCGATCGCAATGGCAACACGCTCCCGCTGACGAAAGAAGGCGAGAACACCTACAGCTTCATCATGCCGCAGTCGCGTCCAGTTTCCATCAGCGCCAGCTTCGTGGAGCAGAGCACTGACGACGACCTGCCGTTTGTCGACGTGCACAAGGGCGACTGGTTCTATGACGTCGTCAAGGATATGTACGAGCGCGGACTGATGACCGGCACCGGTGCCGATACGTTTTCGCCAAATCTCTCAACGACGCGCGGCATGATCGTTTCGATCCACGCCGGACTCGACGCCGGACTTCCGGAGCCGATACACTGCCCGCCCGAGAAAAGCGCCCGCATGCTCGATCTCGTTTATTCCGGCACAGACTGCCGTGATGCGCTGATCGTGCTTGCACATTCGGGCGGATGCATGATGACCGAGGACGTAAAGAAATATCTCGCCGGGCGCAATGTATGGTTTGATCTTGCGTACACCGTCGGCGAATACTCCGCCGAGGAAACGTGCGAAGTCATACGCGCACACGGCGCGGACAGAATCCTCTTTGCGACAGATCTTCCGTGGAACTCACAGAAAGCAGACATCGAAAAACTCCGCTCACTCGACATTTCCGAAGCGGACAAGGAAAAGATCCTTTGGAAAAACGCCTCCCGCCTTCTCGGGCTTAGCCGCGGAGAACTCGACGCGAAATCGCTATTCTCTCCCTCGCTCTCATAATATTATATTGTATTACAAAATCCGCACCATTTCAAGTACAACGTATAAAAAACTTGCCCTTCGGCGCAATTTCGAGCCTTATTCTTTCCGAATTATACCGCATAGCAGCGCAATTGTCAACCATTTTGAAAATTGTAGGTTGACAATTGCGTTTTTATATAGTATACTGTCTGTGGAATTTTTGCCGCGCGGCGTTCTGCACGGCAGATCAACCAAAGAAAGGAAACGGGCTGCGGCGAAGTTCGGAATGTCTCTGTAATCCGCAGCCGAGGTGAAAATATGGCATCCGGAAAAATCAAAACAGCGGACACCGTGGTATGCGCGCTGTTCGCGGCGATAATATGCGTTATATCACCGTGGTCGCTTCCGATATCGGGCGAGGTGCCGATATCTCTCGCCACCGCCGCAATATATCTCGCATCGGCATGCGCGGGCTGGAAAAGAGGGACTGTCTCCGTGCTCCTGTATATCGTGATCGGCGCACTCGGTGTTCCCGTATTTTCGTCATTTCGCGGCGGACTTTCGGTGATCGCCGGACCGACGGGCGGATACATAATCGGGTATCTTCCGTGCGCGTTTATCTGCGGCTTTATAATCGACCGTATCGGAAACGGAAAGAAAGCTGCCGCGTATCCCGCCGGCATGATCGCGGGCACGGTGATACTTTATGCCGTGGGCACGGCGTGGTATATGTTCATAACGAAAAATCCGCTCATCCCCTCGCTTGCCGGATGCGTTCTTCCCTTCCTTCCGGGCGATGCCGCGAAGATCGCCGCCGCATCGCTTCTCGGATACGAACTGAGAAAAAGGGTCATCTCCGGGCGGCTGTAAGGCGCGCCCGCGCAAATCAACACGAAAATCACGGTGATCTGCCCGCGATATGCGGCGCAGATCATTTTTTTCTTGATTATTCACGTTTGTTGTGATAGAATAATATGCGGATTATTATGCAAGTAACTATTTACGGAGGAAAAAATGCCGTCTCCTTCTGAAAGACAAAAGAAAATTCGCAATTTCTCGATAATTGCGCACATAGATCACGGAAAAAGCACTCTTGCCGACCGTATTCTCGAATTCTCCGATTCCGTCGCAAAGCGCGACATGGAAGATCAGCTCCTCGACAACATGGAGCTTGAGCGCGAGCGCGGAATAACCATAAAGGCGCGTGCCGTCCGCATAGATTACAAGGCTCAGGACGGAACCGACTATGAGCTTAATCTGATCGACACCCCCGGCCACGTTGACTTCAATTACGAGGTGTCCCGTTCGCTCAACGCCTGCGAAGGGGCTCTTCTTGTCGTCGATGCGACACAGGGTATTCAGGCGCAGACCTTGGCGAACGCATATCTTGCGATCGACGCGGGGCTTGAAATCGTCCCC
>URSW01000254.1 GCA_900550625.1 uncultured Eubacteriales bacterium | reverse complement strand
CAGCCGTTCCGACAGGTAGCCTTTCAGGAAACGTTCACTTTTCGCTCCTGAGTTGATGACGAGGCGAGAACATCCTATTGCTTTTGCAACTTCGGCTTCTTTCCGGATCGAGGCGAGAAAGGCATCGTTCGAGAAAGGGCGTACGATGCCGGATGTCCCGATGATCGAGATTCCGCCGCACTCTGCGACAGCCTTTGCGACTGCGCGCGTACCGGCTGCGAAGTTCTCCCACTCGGAAACGCCCATCGGTCCGTTCCAGATAACGGTGCCGGAGCCTGCGATTGTTTTGGTGAAGAGCTCCTGAGTCGTCGGTCCGATGTCGAGACCCATCCAGCCGTCCGGGATCGCGTCGGAGTAGATGCGCATGAAGTCGGCATCCTCCTTGTACTCGCGTGCAACGATGTTGTCAACGGGGATAAGGAAGCTTACGCCCTTTGCGCGCGCCTTCTTCATGAGGTCGGAAGCAAGCTCGAGCTTGTCCTCCTCGCAGATCGAGGTACCGGTGGTGTTGCCGAGAGCGCGCATGAAGGTGTACGCCATTCCGCCGCCTATGATGAGAGTGTCAACCTTGTCGATGAGGTTGTTGATAACGCCGATCTTGTCGGAAACCTTTGCTCCGCCGAGGATAGCGGTGAACGGACGTGCGGGATCGGACAGAGCCTTGCCCATCACGCTGATTTCCTTCTGGATGAGGTAGCCGCATACTGCGGGGAGATAATCCGCAACGCCCGCGGTGGAAGCATGAGCGCGGTGCGCGGTTCCGAATGCGTCATTGACATAGATCTCAGCCATGGAAGCAAGCTCTTTTGCGAATGCGGGATCGTTCTTTTCCTCTTCCTTGTGGAAGCGGACGTTTTCGATCATCATGACCTCGCCGGGCTTGAGCGCGGCTGCCTTTGCCTTTGCATCCTCACCGATAACGTCGGCGGCAAGGACAACCTCCTGTCCGAGAAGCTCGGAGAGACGCTTTGCAACGGGAGCGAGGGAGAAAGCGGGATTGAATTCGCCCTTCGGTCTGCCCATGTGGGAGCAGAGGATGACTGCCGCATTCTTCGAAAGAAGGTACTTGATGGTCGGGAGAGCGCCGTTGATTCGTGTCTCATCGGTGATCTTGCCGTCCTTCATCGGTACGTTGAAGTCGCAGCGCACGAGAACTTTCTTTCCGGATACGTCGATATCTTCGACGCTTTTCTTGTTGTACGTCATGTTATATACCAATCCTTTTCGGTGAATTTTTTCTTTCCTTAATATATCACATCTGCGCAAATATATCAAGACTTTTTTGTGAATACGCCGAAGCTTTCACATTCCGCCTAAATAACGGACAGGGATCACTTCGCGCTGAGCTCGGCGGCTGCCTTTACGAGACTGCCCGAGAGGATTATCGTCCTCTCCTCGTCGGTGAGCGAGCCGAGGCGGAACACATGGGATGTCGTGCTTCCGTCCGCGTGGCGGACAAATCCTTCAAGCTCGGACGCACCGTCGGCAAGCGCCCTGCGCACTCCGGGGAGGATCACGAGATCGCCGACCTCAAGAGTTACGCCTTCGCTGCCCTTGTCGCCCCCGAGCGTGAGACCGTCGGAGAGAAGCGGGAGCATGCCCCAATTTATGAGGTTCGAGCGGTAGCGCTTCGTCGCGTATTCACGTGCGATGTTTGCGATTCCGCCGAGTACTCTCTGGCAGGAAGCCGCCTGCTCGCGTGCGCTTCCGTCGCCGGGACGGCGCGCCGCGACGAGAGTGCCGTATCCGATGCTGCCGTCAAGCTTTATGTCGGCAAGCGCGGCGAGAATCTTCGATTTTACGTCGGCTGCCTCTTTGCCCTCAAGCTCGGAATAGGTGTCGATCTCCGTGGGGGCATCCCCGGTGATCTCCATTGCTCCGGCGCGGAAAACGTCGGTGCGGTGAGCGTAGCCCGGATCGCGTCTCGAGAGGGCGAGACGGGAGAGACGGTACGGATTCGAACGGTACGATGAGGATTCGCCGGAGGGGATAAGCTCGTCGGTACGTCGTCGTCGATGACCGACGCGACACCGACAACGAGATTGTCGGCAAGCGGACGCATGTCGGGCCATTCCTTGATGTTCGGACCGAAGGTGAGCTTCGCCTCGGGATCGGCTTTTCCGAAGCCGAAGTAGCAGCGGTTCTCGTAGATCGTGGGATCGAAGAGGTAATCGACGGGGGAGTAGTCCACGTCAAGCTCGTCGGCTGCGGTGAGAAGTCCGCCGGCACGCGCAGTCGCCGCTATCGAACGCGCGTCCATGAGCGCGACCGACGCGATCTGTCCCTC
>URSW01000253.1 GCA_900550625.1 uncultured Eubacteriales bacterium | reverse complement strand
CCGGAGGACTGAAGCGCCTTGTACAGTGCGCGCGTCATCGTCTTATCGTAGCCGATCGCCTCGCCCGTCGATTTCATCTCCGGTGAGAGATATGCGTCAAGTCCGCGAAGCTTTGAGAACGAGAATGCCGGTGCTTTGACGTAGCGGCGCTCCTTCTCCTTCGGATATATTTCCGTATATCCCTGTTCGCGCAGGCTCTTTCCGAGAATGACGAGCGTCGCTATATCCGCAAGAGAATACCCCGTCGCCTTCGAGAGGAACGGCACCGTTCTCGACGAACGGGGATTGACCTCTATAACATAGACGTTTTCGTTTTCATCGACGATGAACTGAATGTTGTAAAGTCCGACGATGCCTATGCCGAGACCGAGCTTTTCCGTGTATTCAAGGATCGTTCTTTTCGCCTTTTCAGACACGCTGAAGGTCGGGTAAACGCTTATCGAATCTCCGGAATGTATGCCGGTGCGCTCGACGTGCTCCATGATTCCGGGCACGAAAACATCCTTTCCGTCGCAGACCGCATCGACCTCGAGCTCCTTGCCGGAGATGTATTTGTCAACCAGCACCGGGCGGTCCGCATCGATCGCAACCGCATTGCCGAGATATCTTCTCAGGCTGTTTTCGTTTGCGACGATCTGCATCGCGCGTCCGCCGAGCACGAAGCTCGGGCGCACAAGCACGGGATACCCGATATCCTGCGCCGCCCGCACTCCGTCCTCGACATTCGTTACGGCTCTGCCCTTCGGCTGCGGAATTCCGAGCTTCTCCATGACCTTTTCAAACTGATCCCTGTCCTCTGCGCGGTCTATCGCCTCGCTGTCGGTGCCGATTATCTTCACGCCGCGCTTCATCAGCTTATCGGCAAGGTTTATCGCCGTCTGACCGCCGAGAGATGCTATCACGCCTTCGGGCTGCTCGAGATCGATTATGTTCATGACATCCTCGACCGTCAGCGGCTCGAAGTAAAGTTTATCACTTATCGTATAGTCGGTGGAGACGGTTTCCGGGTTGTTGTTTATGATTATCGCTTCATATCCGTTTGCCTTGATCGTTTTCACGGCATGTACGGTCGAATAGTCGAATTCAACGCCCTGCCCGATTCTTATCGGTCCGGAGCCGAGCACGATTATTTTTCTTCCGCTGCCGATCTCCGATTCGTTTTCATCCTCGTATGTCGAGTAGAAATACGGGATATAGCTGTCAAATTCCGATGCGCAGGTGTCGATCATCTTATATGCAGGGATCACTCCCTCTCGGCGGCGCAGTCCGTACACGTCCTCTTCGCTCATGTTCCAGAGCTTTCCGATGTATTTGTCGGAAAAGCCCATGCGCTTTGCGAAAGCAAGCTCGCGCACGTCTCCCGGACGGCGGCACAGCACGCTCTCCTCATCGACGATATTCTTTATCTTATCGAGGAAGAGCATATCAATCTGAGTCTCGTTTGCGATAATTCCGAGGTCCGTATGGCGGCGTATCAGCTCCGCAATTGCGAACAGTCTGTCGTCGCGTCCGTCGCGGATATACGAAAGGAGATCCTCGGAGGATTCGCCGTCGAATTTCGGGAGATAGAGGTGGCACGCGCCGATCTCAAGGCTGCGTACTGCTTTGAGCAGGCTTTCCTCTATCGTTCGTCCTATAGACATGACCTCGCCCGTCGCCTTCATCTGCGTGCTGAGCTTATTTGACGCGGATGTGAATTTGTCAAACGGAAACCGCGCCATCTTCGTCACCACATAATCGAGTGCAGGTTCGAATGCGGCGGGAGTGTTGGCGATCTGTATCTCGTCGAGCGTCATTCCGACGGCGATCTTCGCGGACACCCTTGCGATCGGGTATCCCGAGGCCTTCGAAGCAAGTGCCGACGAGCGCGAAACGCGCGGGTTGACTTCTATAAGGTAGTAGCTGAACGACTGCGGATCAAGCGCAAACTGAACATTGCATCCGCCCTCGACCTTCAGGGCGCGAATGATCTTGAGCGCGCTGTCACGCAGGAGGTGGTATTCCTTATTCGTAAGTGTCTGGCTCGGGCAGACCACCACCGAATCTCCCGTATGTATTCCGACGGGGTCGATGTTTTCCATATTGCATATGGTGATCACGGTGTCGTTTGCGTCGCGCATGACCTCGTATTCGATCTCCTTGTATCCGCGGATGCTCTTTTCGACAAGCACCTGATGCACGGGGGAGAGCTTCAGCGCGTTCTTCATTATTTCGCGCAGCTCGTCCTCATCGTCGGCAAAGCCGCCTCCGGTGCCGCCGAGCGTGAATGCGGGGCGCAGAACGACGGG
>URSW01000252.1 GCA_900550625.1 uncultured Eubacteriales bacterium | reverse complement strand
TGGGGCAACGCCCCAACATATAAAGCTCCCGCACGGCGTTCTTCCGAACGCCGTGCCTATTTTCGGTTTCACGTTGGAGATTAGCGCTCGTGCAATGTCAGGTTTACGTTGGAAAACGGAGCACCGCTCCGTTTTCGCGGACACGGTAAACTAATGTAGAATTACAGACTTACGTTATACCGTGTCCTTTTTGCCTGCGTGGGCTGCCGCGCCCGTGTTCAATCTCAGTCCCACATTGGAGTTTGACGCATTGCGTCAAACTCGCGGACACGGTAAGTGAACGTGCAGATTCGGAAAAACGTAATACCGTGTCCTGTGTCCTTCCGCGCTGCCCTCTCACTCAAATCTCCAGAAGCCGCTTCACGTTGCCCGCGAAGATCGCGCTGCATTCATCCTCCGTCAGACCGAGCGAAAGAAGATGCCCGATCTCGTCCTCCGCGCGCCACATCGGATAATCCGTGCCGAACAGCACCCGATCCGCACCGTAGCGGCGGATTATTTCGACCGCGGTGCGGTCGTCGAGCGCGAAGAACGACGACGAGCAGTCCGTGTACAGATTCGGCATCCCCGCAAGAATGTGCGACGCCTCCTCCCACATCGTGTATCCGCCGAAGTGCGCCGCGATCACCGTGAGACCGTCGTATATCTCCATGACCGCGCGGAGTCTCTTCGGATGCGAAAAATCCGATCTCGCGTCGCCCATGTGGATCAGCATCGGCAGCCGTCCCTCGCAAAGCTCATACATCTTCAGATAGCGGTAGTCGTCGATCTTGAAATTCTGCATATCCGGATGAAGCTTCACTCCGCGAAGCCCGAGCGAGATAAGCTCCTCGAGATCCCCCTCGAGATCCTCGCTGTCCGGATGGAGCGTGCCGAAGCCGATGAATTTTCCGCCCGACTTTTCGACCTCACCCGCAATGTACCGGTTTATCGAGCGCACCTGCTTTGCGGTGACCGCCACCGACTGAACGAGATAGCGGTCGATCCCCGCGCCGTCCCCCTCCTCGAGGAGGCTCTCAACGGTTCCGTCGAACGCCATCGGGATCGAGTAAAACTCGCCCGTGTGCGCCGATGCCGCCGCCGCTATCTTCGCCGGATAGATGTGGCAGTGCGCGTCGATTATCTCAAATCCGTTTTTCATTCTTTAGCTTTCCTTTCCGCCGGAGCTTACGCGGTCTCGATCTCCGCCGCCTTCCGGAGCCCGTGACGCTCCACGGCATCCTCGCGCATCTTGTATTTCAGTATCTTGCCCGCCACGTTCATCGGGAACGAATCGACGAAGTCGATATACTTCGGCACCTTGTGGCGCGCCATGTGATCGAGAATATATTTCTTCATCTCGTCCTCGGTCATCTCCTCACCGTCCTTCAGAACGATGCACGCGCATATCTCCTCGCCGTACTGCTCGTCGGGAACGCCGATGACCTGAACGTCCTTCACCTTCGGGTGAGTGTATATGAACTCCTCGATCTCCTTCGGGTAGATGTTCTCGCCGCCGCGGATTATCATGTCCTTGAGGCGTCCCGTAATGCGGTAGTGCCCGTCGGGTGTGCGGCACGCGAGGTCTCCCGTGTGGAGCCAGCCGTCGCGGTCGATCGCCGCCGCGGTCGCCTTCGGCATCTTGTAGTAGCCCTTCATTATATTGTACCCGCGCGCGACGAACTCGCCGGTCACATTGTCGGGAAGCTCTTCGCCCGTTTCGGGATCGACGATGCGGCATTCGATCTCGGGCAGATTTGCGCCGACGGTGGCGACGCGCACCTCAAGCGGATCGTCCGTAGAGCTCATCGTGCATCCGGGGGAGGATTCCGTCTGACCGTAGACTATCGTTATCTCGGACATGTGCATCTTGTTCACCACGTCCTGCATGACGGATATCGGGCAGGGCGAGCCCGCCATGATGCCCGTGCGCATGTAGGAAAAATCGGTCTTTTGGAAGTCCGGATGCTCGAGCATGGCGATGAACATCGTCGGAACGCCGTGGAAGGCGGTGATGCGCTCCGCGTTGATGCAGGCGAGCGACGCCTTCGGCGAGAAATACGGGATCGGCGCGAGAGTTGCGCCGTGCGTCATCGACGCGGTCATCGCAAGCACCATGCCGAAGCAGTGGAACATCGGCACCTGTATCATCATACGGTCGGCGGTCGAAAGATCCATGCGGTCGCCGATGCACTTTCCGTTGTTCACTATGTTGTAGTGCGTAAGCATGACTCCCTTCGGGAATCCCGTCGTGCCCGACGTGTACTGCATATTGCAGACATCGTGCGAATTCACGCACGCGGCGCGGCGGCGCAGCTCCTCCTCGGGGG
>URSW01000251.1 GCA_900550625.1 uncultured Eubacteriales bacterium | reverse complement strand
CCAGCCACAGCCGCCTCGGCATCCTTCTTCTTAAGTCCGGTTGCCTTTACTACGGCGTCGATAAGTTCCGTCTTGTTCATCTTTATTAAATTCCTTTCGAATTACTTCCACCGACCGAAATCGGCTCATACTGCTGATATTATATCACCTATATCGGTATTTTGCAATAGTTTTGGCAATAAATCTTTGTTTGTTTTGTGATTTTCACCTTTCCGACGCCTTATTCCGGTCCCAAATCGAATCAAGTGTTTCCATTTCAAGATCGGATATCTTCTTTCCGGAGGCGCACACGTCGTCCTCAACGTGCGAAAAGCGGCGAAGAAACTTCTCATTCGCCCGGTCGAGCGCATATTCTGCGTCGATTCCTGTCTTCCGGCAGACATTCACCACCGCGAAGAGAAGATCGCCGAGCTCTTCTTCGAGCCGATCCCTGTCATCTCCGCCGATAAGCTCGGCGACCTCTGCGGTCTCCTCGGGGATTTTCCCGAAAGCGCTTTCGGCATCCGGAAAATCAAATCCCGCCTTTGCGGCATATTTTCCGATCTTTTGAGCGCGCATAAGCGCGGGAAGCGCCGGAGGAATGCTTTTCATCGAAGCGGTCGTGCTGTCCCTGCCCTTTTCCTTTTTCTTTATCTTGTCCCAATTGTCGAGTACCTTTTCGCTTGTATCGGCTTTTACATCGCCGAAAACATGCGGATGGCGATGTATAAGCTTGTCCGTTATACCGTCGAGCACATCTTCGACGGTGAATCTTCCGGCTTCTCGTTCTATATCGGCATGGAACACGGTCTGAAGCATGACATCGCCGAGCTCCTCGCACATGAGTACGGGATCATCGTTGTCGATCGCTTCGATGACCTCATATGTTTCTTCTATAAAGTCTTTGCGTATCGAGGTATGCGTCTGAACGCGATCCCACGGGCAGCCGTCCTCGGATCGCAGCAGCGAAACGAGGAGGCACAGAGATTTGAAGTCGTGATGCTCTTCGGTGAGAAGTCTGTTTTTGATTTCGGAGTTATTCATTCCATCACCTTTATTTTCTGAGGAGTTTCATTTTTTTGAGAATGCCGCAAAGCTTGGTGCCCTTGGGAAGAAGCATTATATCGTCCTCGCCGACCGCGCCGAAAAGGAATATCGCGGCGACGTAAACGATTATCGCCGCAGCTATTGAAACGACGGTCGCAAGTCTTGCGGAAAGAACGGATGAGGATACGAAATATGCACCATATGCCGCCGCCGCGCACAGCACTGCGCAGAAGATCGGGCGAACAAAAACCGTCCCTGTCTTTATCGTAAGTCCGGTATGCTTACGGACAAAGAAAAGGTGGATCGAGCATATCGTTATATAGCAGAAGAACGTTGAGACCGGAGCGCCGTATATTCCGATAAGACGGATAAACACAAAGCTTCCGATGATCTTCACCACCGCACCGATACACATCGAAACGAGGGGCAGGCGCTCCTTGCCGCAGGATTGGAGCATTGCGGTTAGAACTGCAAGGATGCAGACGAAGAAGGTGGACGGTGCGAGAAGCCTGAGAAGAGGCGCTGCGTTGTCGATCGCCTCGGCTCCGGTGAAGAAAAGGCTGAGTATCGGACGTGCAAGCACTGTCATACCGAGTGCGCACGGCGCTCCGATAAGCACCGCCGTTCTGAGTGACGATTCCATTATCGTTCCGACACGCTTGGTATCGCCCTGCCCGCGCGCGGCGGAGATAAGCGGCACTATCGAGCAGGATATCGGATAGACGAGAACCGGAGGAAGATTGAACATCGGTACGGCGCGGCTTGTATAGTTTCCGTATACCGTAGTTGCTTCCTTCTGAGTCATCGCTTTTGTTATAAGGCTGCCCTGCTGAAGAAGGCGCTGAACGAGGATCGAATCTATCATTCCCGTAAGGCTCATTATCGATGAGCTTATCGTTATCGGCAGCGCAATTGTGATAAGACGCTTTATTATCTTTCCGGACGGATCGGAGTCGGTGTTCTCGCCTCCGCATTTATCGAGAAATTCTTTGGTGTACCGGCTTTCGTTGAACAGAAGCTTTGACACGACAAGGAATATCATGGACAGTCCGGCGCCTACCGTAAGTCCGATCGCGGCATAAGCCGCAATTATATGGTACTGTCCCGGATATCTGTCGGCAGCGTATGCTGCGAGTGCGATACCGACCGCGAGCTTGCAGAACGCCTCGATAAGCTCCGAGACTGCCGTCGGCATCATCTGCTGAAAGCCCTGAAAATACCCGCGTATTGCGGAGGATATGCATATAAGAAACAGCATCGGGGCGATAACCATTATCGAATACTTCGTCGGCTCCGCCTTCAGCAC
>URSW01000250.1 GCA_900550625.1 uncultured Eubacteriales bacterium | reverse complement strand
CCCCAGCCGATAGCGGCGGAAAGGAGTTCAATGAACGAATACAAAGAATATCTTGAAACAGGAATGCTCGGCAGCTACAGACCGGAAAGCGCCATCGTTAAAAAAATCGACAGCGGTGCAGCGTTCGCTGTCTTCCGTGATTCAACCTACACCCTCGATGACGATACCTGCACCCGTGAGCGTGAGATGTTGATTAAAGGAAAGCGGTTTATTATTTCCTCTGTCTTTCCCGTGAAAGCGAAAGCAACGGCTACGGACAGAATGCTGGCTCTCATAGACGCAGACCTCCAAAAAGATGCTAAAAGTTTTTGAATTTTTCCGATTCTGAATGGACTTCCGGCAAGGGATACGGTATACTGTGTGATACCGTATCGGCTTGCCCTGCATAAAAGGAGGATGCAAAATGACAAGCCCAAAATATACAATACTCTACGGTAGATTAAGCCAGGACGACGGCAAGAGTGCCGAGTCCAACAGCATAACCAATCAGCGACTCATGCTTGAAAAATACGCCCGCGACAATGGATTCGATAATGTCCTATTTCTTGCTGACGACGGCTATACGGGAACGAACTTCGAGCGTCCCTCTTGGAAACAGATCGAAGAAATGATCAAGCGCGGTGAGGTGGAAACACTGATCGTCAAGGATCTCAGCCGACTCGGCAGAGAATATTTGCAGGTGGGATATTATCTCGAACTGTTCTTCCCCAACATGGGAATACGGTTCATAGCGGTCAACGACGGCGTGGATTCGCTGGTCGAGGGGAGCAACGATTTCAGTCCGATACGCAACTGGGCAAACGAGCTTCACGCAAAGGATTCCAGCAAGAAGGTTCGTGCGGTGAAAAAGCTTCAGGCAGAGCGAGGGGAACGGCTCGGCGGCAGACCTGCCTACGGCTACAAAAAGGTAGACAAGGAAAGCAAAGAGATCATCCCCGATGACGAAGCCGCAACGGTGGTACGGAGAATATTCTCATTATGTGCCTCCGGCAAAGGCCCCAATCAGATCGCCCGTATTCTTCGTGAGGAAAAGGTGCTGACACCCAGCAATTATTACTTCCAAAAGCACAAAAAAGGGCATTTCGGATTGGACATCACCCGTCCCTATGCATGGGGGAGCAGTACCGTGACGGGTATCCTTGACAACAAGGTGTACCTCGGACACACCATTGGACTGCGTACCACGACGATATCGTATAAAAACAAAACAACGGTACACCGCCCCGAAAGCGAATGCGCCGTTGTGGAAAATACGCATCCCGCGCTGATCACGCAGGAGCAATGGGATATCGTTCAGGATGTACGCACGCACAAGAAACGCACACCAAAGCAGATGGCAGAGCCGAATATCTTTTCGGGACTCGCCTACTGCGCCGACTGCGGAAGGACGATGGTACTGCACCGAGCAAGCACGATGAAAAAGTCTGATTACAATTTCAAGTGCTACACCTACGGCAAGCGCGGTAAGGGAGAATGCACTCCCCACCACATCCGAGAGGAAGAACTGTACGCCATCATACTGGATGACCTGCGACGGGTGACACACTTCGCCCGTAAAAAGGAACGGCAGTTTGCGGAGTATATCAACCGCAAAAATACAGCACAGCTTCGACAGGAGATCAACGCGCTGCAAATGGAGATTGACACGGCGCGTAAGCGCAGAAGCGAGCTGGCGACCTTGTTCAAGCGGCTGTATGAGGATAACGTGCTCGGTCGTGTGACCAATGAGCAGTTCCGTCTTCTCTCTGCCGATTACAATGCCGAGCAGAAAGAGATAGACGATGCTCTTCCTCTAAAAGAGGAACGCTTGGAAAAACTGAAATCGTCGGCTGCCAATGTAGACGCTTTCATTGAGAAAGCAAAACGGTACAAAACCATTGATAAATTGACACCCGAAATCGTGAGGTTGTTTATTGCGAGAATCGAGGTCGGAGAACGCACTGTGAAATACTCACGGCACTCTGCTCAAAAAATCCGTATCATTTACCGTGACATCGGTGAATGGGATTACGACGATGCGGTCGAAGCCGAACAGCAACAGCCACAGGTCGTAGCAGTAACGGTTGCACAGCCGGAACTGCTCCCTGCATAAGCACCGCACAAAGCGGGATAAACGCAGTAAAGGCGGATGACAAACGCCATCCGCCTCTGCTGCACCTACATACTGTCAGAAAATGTCCCTATGAACACTAACAGAAGGGTTTCCGGCGTTTTTTCATTTTTACGAAGAAACAGCAAAAACGAAAAATCACAAATTTTCATTAGCAAATTCTCCGTCTGCTAATGGAATTTAGGACTAATGTCGTCCGCCTTTCAGGTGGACGGCTTGCTAATAAAAATTAGCA
>URSW01000249.1 GCA_900550625.1 uncultured Eubacteriales bacterium | reverse complement strand
CGGGGACTCCGTCCCCTGCACCCCGGGCGGGGACGCCCCCGCAGGCGTTCTGTTAAGTGCAGCGAAAATTTACAAGCTACCTTCCGAGAGAAAGTCCTGCCCCAATTCCTTTCCGTTTAAAAGTTTTTGGGGGTGTGGGACCTTTTTTCAAAAAGGTCCCCGCATCGTTCCCCCGAAGGGGCCCGGGTAAATCCCCCTTTTTTTAAAAAGGGGTTTCCCCGGTTTATTCCTATTCCGTTCTCCCGCATCCCGAGCCTCGGTACTTTTACTCCTTGACCCCGTATTCATTCATTCCGATAAATCCCGAGAGACCGCGAAGCAGATTTCCCTTCGCGTCTGTCCAATCGGTCTCGGCTGCCTCCTTCGCGGTCTTTGCGTATCCGCCCGAGGTGGTCGAATCCCACGTCGTGATCCAATATCCCGCACGGAACGGCGCGTACACGTCGTCGCCGCACGGATTGTATCCGAGCCTTCTCAGCCGATCCATCGCGGTCGCGTAGTATCCCTCGAGCGTGTTCATGAGCGCCGTATCCCCGGCAGCCTCCGCGCGGTAGTACCTTGTATACACGGTGGTATAGTAAATGTGGCAGCTGAGCATCTCCGCGCGCTTCTGCTGAAGCTCGCTCGATGCAAGGCGGATCGCCTCCTCGACGAGAGAGATCATCTCGCCGCTGTGGGTATCGTAGTAGTACGGGTCAATGCGGTTGTCCCACATGGCTTTGTTTCCGCCGATTGCGTGCCAGCAGGCATTCGTGCGTCTCGTATCCTGTGCCTTCGTCCACATCGTTATGTAGTCGCGCACGCAGTCCCAGCCCTCGCCGTACTCCTTCTCGAGAAGCTCGCACATAAGCGCTTCGTACTCCTCATCGGTCATATCCGGGCGCCAATTCAGCTCCGCGAGAAGCTGATACCGTATCTGCTCCACTCCGAAGCCCTCGGTATCCGCGTTATAGAACACGCCCTTCACTCCGCATTCGCGGAAAAAGCGGAAGTCGCGGAGAAGAACGTCGTCAACGACGTTATACTGAAGCAGATGCTGCGGAAGGTAGTAATGCCATACATACACATTCTCCGTCAGGTCGAGCCATCCGCGAAGCCACGATGCATAATCCTTATTATTCACGCCCGCAGCCGTTTTTCCGGTGCAGAGCGAGCCGTCTGCCGGATGCGCGGTACAGCAAAGATCGGTGCAGAACGTAACATGCACATACTCGGAAACCGTCATTCTCTTCGGCGGAGCGTTATTTCCCCAATATGCGAAAATCTGATAATATATCCCCGGATATTCCTCGTTCAGCTCCTCCGACAGTCGGTTCGCAAAATCGACCACGGCGCCGGAATTGCTTCCGGTCTTTGAGAACATAGCGGTGCAGTCCTTGCACTTGCAGAAATCGGGGTTGTCACTCTGCGCAATATCAAGCGAGAGAATATCGACGCCGGGCACACTTCCCGAGGCAACCTTCGCCGCGAGATAATCGGCGATATTATCTCTGACAGATGCGTATGTATCCTCGTTTGTATAGCATATCTGACTGCCCGAAAACTCCTCATCTACCCACCTGCTCATCCCGTGGCTCGGCTGCGAGATCGAAGGGTACATGCTGCGCAGCGTTTCGGGATCGGGTACGTCGCTGTCGAAGAGCTCATCATATTCGTAGTGCATCCAAAGGCGGAAGAAATCGAACGCGGGAGTCTCCGCCGCCGCCGTATCCGCGGGAATATCGAGGTGATCGCTCTCCTCAAGGAGATCGTCGCCGAAGGTGAGCTGCTTCCAGCCGCATTCGTTCCGGAGGAAGCGGTACACGCCGTAGATGCTGCCGCGCTTGTTCGAGCTTTCGATCACGAGCCGCCTGTCTTCGAAGAAGTAGCGGTATCCGTCCTCGGAGAGAGACTCGTCGTCGGAAATGCGGAATTCGATCGCGCACTCCCTTTTCGTGATCCCCTCTGCGGCGGAAAGCTCCGCTCCGCAAGCCTCCTTAAGCTTCAACTGAAGCTCGGACACGGCAAAGCGCATTCCGCGTCCCGCCGCGGCGGGATATTCGATCGCGTATTCCGAAATATCGCGTCCCGCAAAGGTGAGGCTCTCTATGCGGTATCCCTCGTGATACACCGTATCAAACGAGGTCGGCGCACCCTGCTCGACGGCGCGGGCGTACTTGCGGGCTGCGATGTCAAGTCCGACCGCGGTTTTCGCCGCGATTACTACGCTGTCGCCGTCGCTCCGCAGGAAGTATCCGTCGTCCTCGAAATTTTCCGTATCGATCCCGCGTGAGGCGTCGTTTCCGACCGAAAGGTACAGCTCATCGGTGAGGCTTTCGCCGAGGCGCTCCGTCAGCCAGACGGCGG
>URSW01000248.1 GCA_900550625.1 uncultured Eubacteriales bacterium | reverse complement strand
CGCCGATGCTTTCGGCATAACCTCTCCGTCCTCCCCCGAGGCTCCGCATGCGAAAATCGCAGTCCTCGCCGCAGCCTGCCTCTTTATCTCGGCAGCCGCTTCGCTTGCATCGTTCAACAGGACCGCGCTGCTCTGCGTTCCTCCTGCGTCAGCAGCCCTGTTCTGCGCATTCCTATGCGTATGGGGGAATCCGTTTGCGCTCATCTCCGACTCGCTTCGCTGCGTTTGGGATACCGCCATGTACCGCATGGCGGAGTCGGGATACGTTTCGTTTTCCTCATATGCCTCCGGGCAGGGATACTCATTTGACATTTCCCTTTGCCTGAATGTCGGAACCGCGATCATCGCCGCTGTATTCGGAATAATCTTCGGCATATGCATCATAAAGAAAGCACGGATGCTCCCGTGCGCCGTGATCTGCATAGTCCTTCTCGTTCCGGTGTTCACATACAACCTCACAAGAACAAATTCCGGCATAACCGCCGCAGTTGTATTCATAACCGCATCCCTTGCGATGTGTTACTACGACAGGCGATACAGCGGGCGGGAATTTTCGTTCATAGCGAAACGCGAGAAAAAAGAAAACGCGCGCAAAGCTAAAAAGGAAAAGAAGCTTGCGAGGAAGAACGATCGCGCGATCCTCCGCAGAAAAGCCGAACTCGCATACGAAAGTGCGCTCTGCCTTTCGGACGACAGAAAGTCCGCCGCTGCGGCAAAAAGAGCCGTTTTCGCTCTCGAAAAAAAGAAAAAACGCAAGGTAAAGAAGGACGCCCGGGTCGAAGAAAAAAAGCTGAAGACCGAAGAAAAGAAAGCGAGGAAAGCCGCGCGGCGCCTTGAAAAGCAGGAAAAAGCAAAAAAGAAGAGCGAAGCACGGCGCGACAAAATATCATCAAAGCGCGATCCCGCGCTTGCGAAAAAGCTGCGCGACGATAAGAGAAAACAGATTCAGGGAAAGAAAAAGGCCGCCGCCGAACGGCGCGCAAAAATCCACGAACAGAACGATCTGCGCCGCCGCACCTGCGCCGCCGGCGGATTTGCGGGACTTTGCGCCGTGATAATCGCGCTCGGCGCGGTATGGCTCCCCGCGCTGATCGTAACCGGAAAGTTTCCGGAAATAAAGGCGATCTACGATCCGATGTCCACCGCCAGCACATACGTTTCGGCGTATCTCACAGGCGACGACGTGGATCTGAACGATCTTGCGATGTACGGAAGTCTTTCGGAGCTTGCGCCGCGAACTCTTTCGTTCGATCCTCTCAAATTCGAAGGAACGCAGATATTCTATCTGAGCACGCATGAGGCAAGTCCCGTCTATCTGCGTTCATGGGTCGCCGGGGACTTCGACAACGAAACGGGCACATGGAACGGCGCCTCCACAGATGCGGTCGTCGATTTTCGTTCCCGTTTCGGTCGAGATTTCACGTCCGACGCACTCAAGACGAAATTCTTCTCATATGTTTTTCCCACCTCGGTAAAGATGACCGCGCAGGACTGCTACATGAACTTCTCGAAATACGGCTTCATCGTCGAGCATGTCAACGTACGCCGCGTGAATTCCGCATCGAAGCTCATATTCATTCCGGCATCGATGAACACCGATTACGCCATAATGGATTACGGCTCTCTCGAAAAGATCAAGACGAAATACTCATATTTCTTTGACGGAATATATTCCTCGAGATTTTTTGACAGAGACATAACGTATTCGACCGCGTCGTTTGTAACTCGGATGAACGATCCCGCGCTCGGCGACAATATCGCAGACAAGATCGAATATTTCGACCTTGCTCTCGACTACATCGACGCCGCAAAATCCTGCATGGACTCAATACGTTATCTCGAGCTTGAAGGATACGGCACGGTCAAGGCAAGGGTCGGAGGCACCGAGATGAGCTTCAACGTAAGTCCGGACGATCTTTCGGACATAAACGCTCAGTTTGAAGCTGAGATATCCCGCCGGGGCATATCGCTTATCGACGGCTCGGTGGTCAAGACATGGCTTGACGCATCGCAGGAAGAGCGCAAAAATTTCGAAGCGTTTCTCGAGAGCGAGCTTGCGTACCGTCAGTACGCAAAAGAGACTTACTCCGAAAAAATCGGCGGGGACGACATCTCCGCGCTTGCGCAGAAGCTTCTCTCCGACGCCGGATACACCGCGCGCCGCAATCACGCCGGAGAGATCGTCGGATACACCGACGCCGAGGGAGAGAGCGTCCCCGACAATACCGTTATCCGCCTCGCCGTCGATTATCTCACGGAAAACTACAGCTACACTCTTACTCCCGCCGCGCCCGAGAGCGACACGGGCAGCGTGCTCTCGTCATTCCTGTTTGACGTAAAGGAAGGATACTG
>URSW01000247.1 GCA_900550625.1 uncultured Eubacteriales bacterium | reverse complement strand
GCCGCGGTGGCCGAATTCCGCCTCTCGGCACACCCCAACGCCGGGCTCCCCAATGTCATGGGCGGCTACGACGAAACACCCGAGATGTTCGCCCGCGACGTCGGCGAATACATGCGCCGCGGGCTGGTAAACATCGTCGGCGGATGCTGCGGCACGACACCCGAATACATCGCCGCGACCGTAAGAAAAACGTCGTCAATACCGTTTCGCGCACCGATTGAAAAAAACAAAACCGTCGTTTCCTCGTACACGCATGCGGTCGAGGTCGCCGATTCGCCGATTCTGATCGGCGAGCGCATCAATCCGACGGGAAAGCCGAAGCTGAAGGAAGCTCTGCGGAGCGGGGATTTCAACTACATTCTGAACGAAGGCGTGCGTCAGAGCGAAGCCGGAGCGCATATTCTCGATGTGAACGTAGGTCTGCCCGAGATCGACGAAGCGGAAACGATGAAGAAAGCCGTGTCGGCGCTGCAGGCGGTGACAGATACGCCGCTCCAGCTTGATTCGTCAAGTCCCGCGGTGCTCGAACGCGCGATGAGGATATACAACGGAAAGGCGCTGATCAATTCCGTAAACGGCGAAGATGACAGCATGAACGCCGTATTCCCGCTCGTAAAGAAATACGGCGGCACGGTTATCGCGCTCACGATGGACAAATCGGGGATTCCCGAAAGCGCCGAAGCGCGCGCGGAGATCGCCGAGCGAATCGCACAGCGCGCCGCCGAATACGGCATAAAGAAGAAGGACATCATTGTCGATCCGCTTTGTCTGACCGTTTCTTCGGACAGCCGCAGTGCGCTCGTGACACTTCACGCACTGCGCCTTCTGCGTGAGCGAGGATTCAAGACAAGCCTCGGAGTATCAAACATATCCTTCGGACTGCCGGAACGCGAGAAAATCAACACGGCGTTTTTCGCCTGTGCGCTCGAAAACGGTCTCAACTGCGCGATAATGAATCCGTTCTCCGCGGGCATGACCGACACATATTACGCTTTCCGCGCGCTCCACGGAATGGACGCATCGTGCGCCGATTATATCGGATATGCCGCATCGTCCGCTCCCGCGCCGAAGGCATCTCCGACCGCCGCATTAGGGGAAGCACCCGATCTCGAATACGCGGTCATAAACGGAATGCGCGACAGTGCCGTCGCCGCGTCACTCACGCTTCTTGAAACGGAAGCGCCGCTTGACATAATCAACAACCGCATCGTACCCGCTCTCGCAAAGGTGGGAAAGAGCTTTGAAGAAAAGCGCACATACCTTCCCCAGCTTCTCATGAGTGCGGAAAGCGCTTCCGCCGCGTTTGAGAAGATAAAAGAAAAGATGCCGCGCGGCGAAAGCTCCGACGGACGCGATGTAATTCTCGCCACGGTCAAGGGCGACATTCACGATATCGGGAAAAATATCGTCCGCGTTCTTCTCGAAAGCTACGGATTCAAGGTGTTTGATCTCGGGCGCGACGTCGATCCCGAGGAGGTCTGCCGCCGTGCCGCGGAAACGGGCTGCCGTCTCGTCGGGCTCAGCGCGCTTATGACGACTACCGTTCCCTCGATGGAGGAAACGATCCGCATGCTTCACGAAAGGTGTCCGGGCGTTACGGTAATCGTCGGCGGTGCGGTGCTGAACGAAGAATACGCCGAAATGATTCATGCCGACAAGTACTGCGAAGATGCAATGGACACCGTGCGCTTTGCTCAGTCATTCTATTCCGATCACGCATGACCGTCGGCGCACGCCTTTCTTTAAGTCCGATAATCCGCCGACAGTCAAAATATGACCCGCAGCCGTCCCGTCATCAGACAGGGCGGCTGTTTACTGTTATTTTCAACGAAAAATACCGCAGATTTTTTTGCATTTTTTCCCGAAAAGCAATTGACAAAGCGTGCGCTCCGTGATATAATCATATAAACCTACAAGAAAGGTGGGAAAGATATGCACGATCTCTTCCCGAAACTGATCCGTTTCAACTACCGATTCGGTCGAATGTACCGATGCCGGGGCACATGGCTCTGTATCTGACTGTGCGGAGCCGCTCAACCGTACGCAATCCGATAAACCGATAAACAAAGTGAATGAAAGGATCATAAAAAATGAGCAACTATAAATTTGAAACCATACAGGTACACGCAGGTCAGGAAAAGCCGGATCCCGCCACGGACGCACGCGCGGTACCGATATACGCAACGACCTCATATGTGTTCAAGGACAGCGCGCAGGCAGCAGGACGCTTCGGACTTACCGAATCGGGCAACATCTACACGCGCCTCATGAACCCCACTTCGTCGGTGTTCGAAGAGCGCATAGCCGCTCTCGAGGGCGGAGCCGCAGCGCTTGCGACGGCATCCGGATCGGCGG
>URSW01000246.1 GCA_900550625.1 uncultured Eubacteriales bacterium | reverse complement strand
GAAGGTTTGACGAATGCCCTGCTGAAGAACAAATACATCTTCGGCTTCTGCTACACACAGCTCACCGATATCGAACAGGAGCAGAACGGACTTTACACATACGACAGAAAGCCGAAATTCCCGTGCGAGGAGATAAGGCGGATCATATCCGCCGCGGCGGCGATCGAGGACTGACGCACGGCGCGCTCGGCGGCTTGCGCCGTCTCCGCTAAGATGAAAATTTTATAAAAACGTAATTTCAAGGAATATTTTTCCTCTCTGCCGAATATAATTATACCGGGAACCGGAATGACCGCAGCGCGCCGCGAAAACCGACGGTGCGCACGGATACGAAAAACAGGGAGGAAAAAATGAAAAAATTTTTATCGGTAATGCTTGCGGCGATTATGCTCGCCGCCATGTTCACATTCTCGGTCAGCGCGAGCTGGTCCGAGGCGGGCTACACCGTCGTGATCGGCGACTCCGTTCACTTCCGTTACGGACCGGGCACGGATTACGATATCGTGCAGACCGTTGCCCCGGCAACATACGGAGACCGTCTCGGAACCATTATGTCGGATAAAGTCAGCAGGGATTCGTCGGGACGCGAATGGTTTTCCACGCCCTACGGATGGATCTGCATGGATTACGTCACGACGTATCTTTCCGCGGCGAGCATAAGCTCGGGAACGGTCATCAACATATCAAGCTCTCTTGCAGTCAGAAAGGGACCGACGACCTCCGCTCCCTCGATAGGCTCACTCTCGAACGGCACCGCCGTGACGGTGCTTGCAGAGACGCATTTTCAGATAAACGGTCATTATTGGTACATGATCTCCTACGGCTCCGGCGCGGGCTGGGTAGCTGCCGAGTACATAAGGGGGAATTGAGCCGTAATGTCCGGTATTCCGTCCGAAACGGCGGGTTCGGCACAGGCGGCGCATTCCGGAGCAGAGGTTCCCGCTTCGGTAAAATGAACCGTCCGTTATCACGGAAAATATGCGGGGGAAGCGTCCGATGGGCGCTTCCCCCGTACGCTCTTTTGAAAAATCCTCCCTTGTGAGGTCGGGAAGTGCGGTAATTCGCCGCTTTGCCGTCCCCGGCACGATGTTGCGATACACTGTCAGCCGGCGAGTCGCTCTCGGCTCACCGCACACACTGTTCGCGGTGCGGTCTGAGCCGGGGGAAGATACCGTTGTATCCTCCGCGCTGTTCGTACGGTGTGCGCCTGCCGTACATCCTCACACTGTCCGTGCCGCAGCTCTCATCCCGCATTTTTGAACCGCGCGTACATTGCGCAAACCTTAACATGAAATCCGGATGCGCCGACGTCAGCCCGCGCATCTTCATACGAAAGGAATTTTACCAGATGAAAACAGAAACCGTTATCCTCGATCCCGCACGTCCCGACGTGACGCTGACCTCGTACATCCTCCCCGGATGCCGCCCCGCGATGATCGTCCTTCCCGGCGGCGGATTCTGCGAGCTTGCGTCCTATGAGGGCGACCCGATCGCAGTTCACTTCATGGCTAAGGGATTCAATGCGTTCGTTCTGAGATACACCATCGGTCAGCCGCAGTCGTTCTTTCCGCGCCCGCTCACCGATGTGTCCGCCGCGATCGTCCATGTCCGCAAAAACGCGGAGAAATACTGCATCGACCCCGACGGCATCTTCGTCGAGGGAACCTCGGCGGGAGGCTACCTTGCAGGCGCGATCGGTGCCATGTGGCACTGCGATTTCGCAAAAAGCTCCTCCGATATGGAGTACGGCGCGAACCGCCCGAACGGCGTTATCCTCTCATATGCCGTGACCTCGACGGCGGAGGGGATCCGCAATCCCTGCATGAACAACCTCGTCACCGATGAGTACGGCGAAGAGGCGGTTTCGATCGAGCGTCACGTTGACGAAAAAAGCGTGCCCGCATTCATATGGCATTCCTTCCTCGACGGCTGCGTCGATCCGCGAAACGCGCTCGTCCTCGCCGACTCATATGTGAGGGCGAAGGTGCCGTGCGAGCTTCACCTCTATTCGGACGGCGCGCACGGGATCGGGCTCGGCGTCCCCGGCGAGGGAAACAGCGAATTTTATCCGCGCGCGCACCGCTGGGCGGACGAAGCCGCCGAATGGGCGCTCGGGCTTTACGCAGCCCGATAAGCGCGCAGCGGAAACATAAGCAGATAACAGCCCGGGCAATGATTCCGCACAGCCGCGCGCATGTATAAACCGACCGCGAAGCCGCAATTGCCGGCGCAATCGCGTCCGTGCATAAACCGCAGCCGAGCCGCGCGTTTCATGCGCCGTCCGTGCCGCACGGGCATTGCGCACACTATGACATGAAATCCCGATGCGCCGACGTCAGCCCGCGCATCTTCATAC
>URSW01000245.1 GCA_900550625.1 uncultured Eubacteriales bacterium | reverse complement strand
GGCGGCGGCAGCGGCTGTCTTCTCACGGAGTCCGCCGATCGGAAGCACCCGCCCGGTCAGCGTAAGCTCTCCAGTCATTGCAATGTCGCACTTGACCGCACGTCCTGTGAGCGTGCTTACAAGAGAGGTTAGCATGGTAACACCCGCAGACGGTCCGTCCTTCGGCACTGCGCCTTCCGGAACATGTATGTGGATATCTTTGTTTTTGTAAAAATCGGAGGGAATTCCGAGCTCTGCGGCGTGTGCGCGCACATAGCTTACCGCAATGTGTGCCGACTCCTTCATAACGTCGCCGAGTGTGCCGGTAAGCTCCAGCTTTCCCGTTCCGTCCATCACCGTGGTCTCGATCTTGAGCAGATCTCCTCCCACCTCGGTGTACGCCAAACCCGATACGACTCCGATAAGGTCTTCGCTCTCGCGGACCTCATCGATGAAAATGCGCGGACCGAGATATTTTTCGAGGCTTGAAACACTTACTGTTACGCTCTTTGATTTTTCCGAAACGATCACGGATGCCGCTTTGCGGCAAAGTGACGCTATCTTGCGCTCAAGTGTGCGCACTCCCGCTTCTTTTGTATAACCGTCTATCAGAAGGTCAAGCGCATCCTCGCGTATGCGGAGCATCCGCGAGGTGAGCCCGTGACGTTTCAGCTGCTTCGGGATAAGGTGATGTTCGGCGATAGCCTTCTTTTCGTTCTTGGTGTAAGTGTGAAGCTCTATTACTTCCATGCGGTCAAGAAGAGGTCTTGCAACGGGATCGAGCGAATTTGCCGTGGCAATGAAGAGACAGTCGGAAAGGTCTACCGGCAGTTCGACGAAGTGATCGCGGAACGCCTTGTTCTGCTCCGAATCGAGCACCTCGAGCAGCGCGGATGCAGGATCCCCCTGCACCGACGAACACATTTTGTCTATCTCGTCCAGAAGAATTACGGGATTGCGCACTCCCGCCTGAGTGAGCGCGGTTATTATCCGTCCCGGCATGGAGCCTATGTAGGTTTTGCGATGTCCGCGGATATCTGATTCGTCACGGATTCCGCCGAGGGATACACGGACGTATTTCCTGTTCATCGCACGGGCAATCGACTCGCCGAGCGAGGTCTTTCCGACACCGGGAGGACCTACAAGACATATTATCTGATTCCTGAGCTCGGGATTGAGCTGCTTTACCGCAAGATATTCGCAGATGCGTTCCTTGACCTTGTCAAGTCCGTCGTGATCCCGATCGAGAATCTCCCTCGCCTCTTTGACATCAAGGCGGTCCTCGGTCTTTGCCGACCACGGAATTTCAAGACAAATGTCGATATAGTTCCTGATTACAGCCGCTTCGGGAGAGCCGTAGGGAGTTTTGGAAAGACGGACAACCTCCTTGTTAAGCTTTTCGCGGATTTCATCCGAAAGCTCCGCCTTTTCTATCTTTTCGTAATATTCATCAACTTCTTCGTCGCCGTCCATTCCAAGCTCGTTCTGAATCACCTTGAGCTGCTCACGGAGATAATAGTCACGCTGACCGTTGTCAATCTGCTCGCGGACTTTTTTATGTATTGCCATTTCGCATTTCAGAAGCTTGGCTTCGCTTTCGAGGAGAACCGCGGTCTTTTCGAGACGTTTGAGCGGCTCGTAAATCTCAAGCACAGCCTGCCTGTCCTCGGGACGCACCAATATGTTGAGCGCGATGAAGTCCGCAAGAAGTCCGGGATTCTTTATCGCGTGCACTGTCGGAAGAATATCGTTGGAAATTGTCGGTATATACGCGAGTATTCCGTCAAGGGCGGTGAACACCTCGGCTCTGAGCGCTTCGGAGCGTATGTCGGTGAACGAAGGGTCGATGACGAGCGTTTTTGTGAGAAGATCGGCATACATCGGACCTCCGTCCCGCTTTGAAAAAGCAAGTGCGTCGGCGCGGCACATGCCTTCGCATAAAACGCGCAGATAGCCGGAATCGGTTTTGACGCTTTGCTTGATGCGTGCGACGCATCCGGTTTTGAAAAGCTGCGAAGGCTCGGGAATTTCCGTGGAAGGATCCTTCTGCATAACGAGAAATACCATCATATCCGAGGCGGAGGCAACTTCTGCCGCGGCGATCGACATATCGCGTTCAAGTTCGAAATTTATCGGAAGAGACGGGAAAGCGCAGAGCCCGCGAAGAGGTATTACGGGGAGCTGCACCCTGTCTATTTTCTCTGTATATTTGGGCATAATCCGTTTGTTTTATCCTTTCGGTACTGATGTCAATACAGTATACCATATTATTGTGAAAAAATCTACCTTTGATATAAAAAACAGTCCTTCGCGCGCTGTACGATTACAATAGATATGTTACAGTATCAAAAAAGAATAGCGATTGAGAGCCGAATGTGTTACAGTTAAGTTACCACAACAAAAAGCAACAAGGAGA
>URSW01000244.1 GCA_900550625.1 uncultured Eubacteriales bacterium | reverse complement strand
CCCCACTCAGTCTCTGCGGCGATAACGGCGCCATGATCGGCGCACAGGGCTATTACGAATATCTGGCCGGAAAACGCGCCGGGCAGGATCTCAACGCCTATGCAACGATGAGTCTGGAAAACGGATAAAAAAGAACGGAGAAAGGCCCCCTGCCGGTAAGACAGTAAAATTCAAACTTCTCGGAACAGGCATGATTCGATCATGCCTGTTCCGCTTTTAGCAGTTCATCCTAGGTGACCCCAGATAAAGATCGAACTGCAGAACACGCCATTCTACTGACAGCGGAGGGCAAGGCAACGAACTTTATCCCTCACTTTTTCAAAACAACTTGACAGATTCAAATAACAAGAGTATAATACAACGTGACAATGATAGTTGTCATTAAGACAAGTAAAATCGTCAGACGGAGGTGCTGCATGATACTGCAAAATCGCTTGAAAGTATTCAGGGCGATCCTGAATGTGAATCAGCAGGAAATGGGGCGCTTATGCGGCGTATCACGGCAAACGATCAGCCTGATCGAGCGCGGCGATTATTCGCCGTCCGTTACACTTGCTCTGACGATCGCAAAGGTATGCGGCGTTACGGTTGAAGAAGTCTTCTATTTACAGGAGGAAACGGAAAATGAAAAATGACGAAATCAAAGAGGCAAATCGAAAAGCTCTGCCTAAGTTTTTGCTTTTTGCGGTCGTATGTGCGATTGTCGGCGGTGTAATCGGCTATTACTCCGGTTATGGTGCGGCAAAAGGAGGGATGGATGAACTGGTCGGCATGATGAAAGAAACGGGAGCGTTTTTCGGAACGCACATTGCTCCGTGGCTGATGGTTGCGATAGCAATCATCGTGCCTGTACTCTGCCTCCCGATTTATCGGAGTGCAAAGAAATTGCTCGCTGCGTGGGATGGCGAGGATGAGGCTATCTCGGATACTATTGACCGAAAGTTGTCTGTCGTAATTTGGATCGCGAGCGCAAGCTTTATCGTCGCCTATTTTCTGATCGCGGCATCCTATTCGGGAGGTTTTGCAATATTTGACGACATGGAGAAAACCATTGTATTTTTCATCGGTATCGTCTCTTTCTTCGCTATTATGATTGAAGCGATCCTCTTTCAGCAAAAGTGCGTAGATACAACTAAGCAAATGAATCCCGAAAAGAAAGCGTCCGTCTACGATATGAGATTTCAAAAAAAGTGGATTGACGACTGCGATGAAGCCGAAAAAATTATGATCGGCAAGTGTGCGTTCAAAGCATACTCCGCAACAAATGCGGTGTGTACGGTTTTGGCGATCGTGCTTGCGGTCTGTGCGCTTGTGTTCGACATTGGATTCCTGCCCTCATTTACTGTATGCCTTATTTGGGCTGTAAATATATCGATGTACTGTAAAGAAGCAATGCGATATTCCGAAGCAGGAAATAGAATCTCCTGAATATAAATTGGGAGGGATGCGCAAATGGACAGTCTTTACCTCATTTTGCTTGCCCTGTTCCTTCTTGTGATTATCCCATGGATCATGCGGCAAAGGAGACTGGCAGCAGTCAGGCATATTTTGAATCAAAAAAAGCAGAACAAGGAGAACAGTGAAATGAAAGAACTGGCAAAACGGTTTATCGGCGAAGAGTGCATCATTTATACGATCACTTCAAATGACGGCAGCGTACAGGGAGTGATAAAAGAAATTGACGACGGCGGTATGGTCATAGAGAAGAAGACGGGAGAACTGGAGATTATCAATCTGGATTTTGTCACCCGTATCCGGCAGTATCCGAGAAAGAAGAACGGAAAGAAAAAGGACATCGTATTGGACTAAGTATCCGAGCGGAAAATCGGTGATTTTCTACCCTTATATGTGCAAAACAGGCGGCGCCCAACCGAAGCTGAGTGCCGCCTGTTTTTGTTGTCCAATCCTGCCCGGCAGATGCCAATTTTGCAGTTATCTCAAATTACTGCCTTATCGGCACACGCCAAAACCGCTGCCGGTTTTCTCCGTTTTTTTAATATGCAGTTAGCAATCAGATTCGCAGCAGCCGCTTGGCGTTTCCGCCGAGGATGGCCGCTTTTTCCTCATCCGAGAGGGGAAGTGCGCGGATATGCCGCAGCTCGGTCTGCGGGTCTGCCCACGGGCTGTCTGTGCCGAACAGGACGCGCTCTGCGCCGAACGTGCGGACGAGGTTCACGAACGCTTCATCAGAAAGCCATTGGGGATCGTCCTCCGCTGCGTCCGCCGGACGGAGCGAGAAGGCCGTGTCCAGCAGAGCCGGGGTATCCGCAAGCAGCTCCGGAACTTCTTCCCAGCAGCACCAGCCACCCATATGCGCCAGCACCAGCGTTACGGGGCCGACCTCTTGAAGCGCGTTTCTCGCCTTTTCCGGCGTACAGCACCGGCAGCCTGGGAAGCCG
>URSW01000243.1 GCA_900550625.1 uncultured Eubacteriales bacterium | reverse complement strand
TAACGGAGAGAAGGGACGATATCCCGTTTCCGATGCCGCGGAACTCGGGCTTCTTTATGCGGAGCGGAGCCTCGTGCGAAACTGCGCTCTCGCGCGCAAGTCCGATCACGGAGAGGCAGTCGGGGCGGTTCGGCGTGATCTCGAACTCAACCACGGTGTCGGTGAGGTCGAGAACCTCCTTTACGTTTTCACCCGGCTTGGGGAGCGTGTCAAGACCGCAGTCCGACAGAATGAGTATCCCGTCCTCGACAGCCTGCGGCATATCGTGCAGCGTAAGCCCGAGCTCGGCGATGGAGCAGAGCATTCCCTCCGAAACCGCGCCGCGGAGCTTGCCTTTCTTTATCTTGACATCTCCGGGGAGATGGCTTCCGTCGGTTGCGACGGGGACGAGCGCACCCTCGGTCACGTTGGTCGCGCCGGTGACAATCTGCAGGGGATCCGCCGCTCCGACGTCGATTTTGCATATTACAAGTTTGTCGGCATCCGGATGGGGAGCTACCTCAAGCACACGGCCGACGACAACTCCGGAGATATCGTCTCCGAGCTCCTCCCAGCCCTCGACCTTCGAGCCGGTGGCGGTCATGCGGTCGCAGTATTCCTTCGTCGAATACTCGGAAACGTCCGTGTAGTCGGCGAGCCACTTCATTGAAAGTTTCATTTATATTATCCTTTCGGTTGTTATTTCGGTGTGCGTCAGAACTGTCCGAGGAAACGGACGTCGTTCTCATAGAGCAGACGCATGTCGTCGATGTGGTATTTCAGAAGGGCGACGCGCTCGACGCCGAGACCGAACGCAAAGCCGGAGTACTCTTCGGGATCGATGCTGCAGCCGGAGAGGACGTTCGGATGAACCATGCCCGCGCCGAGGATCTCGATCCAGCCCTCGCCCTTGCAGAAGCGGCATCCCTTGCCGCCGCAGGCGAAGCAGGATACATCGACCTCAGCCGACGGCTCGGTGAACGGGAAGTGGTGCGGACGGAAGCGGATCTTCGTGTCCGAACCGAACATCCTGCGTGCGAACATCGCAAGAGTTCCCTTAAGATCGCCCATCGTAACGCCGCGATCGACCACAAGGCCCTCGATCTGGTGGAAGAGAGGCGAATGCGTTGCATCAACCGCGTCGGAGCGGTACACACGTCCGGGTGAGAGGATGCGGATCGGCGGGCGCTCCTTCTCCATTACATGAACCTGAACGGGGGAGGTCTGCGAGCGAAGCAGCACGTTGTCCGTTATATAGAAGGTGTCCTGCGTATCGCGTGCCGGATGCTCCGGGGGAATGTTCAGCGCCTGGAAGTTGTAGTAGTCAAGCTCGACTTCGGGACCCTCGGCGATGGAGTATCCCATTCCGATGAAGATGTCCTCGATCTCGTGCTGAACGCGGCTGAGCGGATGGATGTGACCGAAGGGCACGTCCTCGCCGGGTACGGTGACGTCAAGCTTTTCCGCACGGAGCGCACGGTCGCGCATCGCGGATTTCATTTCGGTCTGGCGGCGTTCGATCTCCGCCTCGATCTGAGCGCGGACCTCGTTGGCGCGCTGACCGAACGCGGGACGCTCCTCGGGGGAGAGTGAGCCCATGCTGCGAAGCACGGCGGTCAGCTCGCCTTTTTTGCCGAGATATTTCACGCGGATCTCGGAAAGATCGGCGTCGACCCGCGAAAGCTGCTCCATGGCGCTTTGGCGGATCTGTTCAAGTAAATCTTTCATTATATTTTCTCCTTAGGGATTATTAACTTGTTTACGCGGTGCGCGGGACGAAAGTCCCGCAGACAAAATCTCAAGGGACGTTCGGACGGCTCGGCGGGTGCAGCAGCACGGCGGCACAGCGGCAAAAAAATAAAATCCGTCCCGACATGAACGGGACGGATCGAAAACGATTCGCGGTACCACCCGGCTTCCGGCTTTCGCCGACACCTTGATTTCCTTAACGCGGAAACGACGTGCGCGGCTACAAGGGGTTCACCGCACCTGCTCCGAAGCGAAAGGCAAAAGACGCGCCCGAAAGGATTCTCACAGCAGCCGAATCCCTCTCTGGTCCGGA
Organism: uncultured Eubacteriales bacterium; assembly: GCA_900550625.1. Classification (GTDB taxonomy): domain Bacteria; phylum Bacillota; class Clostridia; order Oscillospirales; family CAG-272; genus UMGS1312. Next base: position 371 of record URSW01000243.1, on the reverse strand, counting down.
GCATCGCCGCGCCGACTTCATCACTGCTTTACTCCATTATAATACTCCGGCGGGCGTTTTGTCAAGGGCTTTTGCGATTTTGCACGGATGCAGCGGAGACTTCGTCTCCTAACACAGCATTGCATTCAACCGAACTTGTACGTTCACTTACTGTGTCCGCGAGAATAGGACATGGTATAACATCAAACCAAATCTGCACGTTTATTTACCATGTCCGCGAAAACGGAGCGCCGCTCCGTTTTCCAACGTGAGAACAACTTTGTACGAGTGCCATTCTCCAACGTGAAGCTAAAACTAAACATGGCGTTCTTCCGAACGCCATGTAAGATCATTATATGTTGGGGCGTTGCCCCAAAGCCCCATTGGGGATT
>URSW01000242.1 GCA_900550625.1 uncultured Eubacteriales bacterium | reverse complement strand
AATTTTCCCCATGCCGCCGATATCGCAAGACTGAGCACCGCTCCCGCAAGAGCCGTGACCGCCCATATTCCGGCGATATAGCTCCAGCTCTTATCGTTCGTCAGCAGCGCAATGCCGTAGGTCGAGACCGCGCTCCCGACGTATGTGCACGAATTGAGAAGTCCCGATATGAACGAAACCTTGCCGTACTTCACGAAAAACGCCGGTGCGAGGCAGGTAAGGAGGTAGTTGATTCCGTACATACATCCCGTGGTGAGCGCAAGTGCGACGATCGACGCGGGCGCGCTCTTTCCGCCGAGCAGGGCAAGCAGCGTCGAGCTGAGCGCCGCAAGCACGAATATGATACCGGAATTCAGCATGATGTTGCTGACGAATCTGCGGTTCACGAAGGAGGTCAGCTGACTGCATATGATGCTGAATACCGGAAGCAGTATGCCCGAGAGGATCGAGATCTCGCTCTTCAGGTTGAACGTCTCGGATACATATGTAGGCATCCATGTGGTTATTCCGTCGCGCAGGCTTCCGTGAATGACTATGGCGATCATGACGAGCGCGATAAGCACCGCGGTACGCCCGGTCATCTTTTCGTATTTGCGGTCGCCGCATCCGCGCAGAACGCTGATATCCTCAAGCTTTCCGTTCACTCTCGGGAAAAGGATCATCCATGCGGCGCTCATAAGAAGTGCTGCGGTCGATGCGAAGAAGAACACCGCTTTCCATCCCATCGAATGTATGATAAGCGGAGACACAAGATAAACGAATATCGTTGCGCCTGAGCTGCCCCATGACGAAACCATGACCGTCGCTTTCTGATAATCCGCGCCTTCGGTTTTCGCAGTCAGTATCTTGACGATCGGCGGCCACATCATCGCCTGCGCGAATCCGTTTACCGTCCAAATTGCAACAGTCGCCGCAGTCGATGCAAACAGAGGCAGGATGAAGTTCATCGCCGCCGTACAGAGAAGTCCTGCGAAGACTATCCTGTGCGGCTTTATGCGGTCTCCGAAGTATCCGCTTACGAGTTGTCCGATGCCGTAGCTGAGCGCGCTTGCAGTAACCGCAAGCGACGCTTCGGTTTTCGATATGCCGCGGCTGTTCACGATCTCTACCAGAACGGCGGAATAGTTTATCCGCGTAAGATAGCTCACAAAATACACGATCATACACAAAACCGCAAGAAGTCTTATGTATCTCTTATTGTCCGTTTTCATAAATATCTCTCTTTCCGAAACAAAGACGAACTTCTCCGCCCTTCCGACAGATGCCGGAGAAAGCTCCCTGCAAAGATTGTTTTCACCGGCATCGGTCGGGCATGCACCTCGCCCGAGGTGCAACTTCACGGCGACACATCCCCCGTGCCCTCGGGGACAACGTCACGGACGGCAAGCACGCCGTCCTTCACCGTAAACTGTATATCATATCCCGCAAAAAGCACGCCGTACAGCCTGTCGGGATCGTCGTGGTACTGCGGACGCGGATCGTGAGCAAGCATGCCGAGCGCACCGCCGCGCTTATCCTCCGGGAGCCTTTCGAGAAGGCTATCCGGAAATTCCACTTCGAGCGAATACGAGCGGACCTCGTCCGCATAGCCGCACAGTGCCTCCGGATGGCTGTCCGTATAAGGAAGGTACGGCTTTATATCGATGATCGGCGTCATATCCATAAGATCGGCACCGGATACGGTGAGCACGGGACCGAGCGTGTCCGAATACTCGACTCTCTCAAGCTTCACCGAGGAAAGTCCGAGCGAATTCGGGCGAAACGGCGAGCGCGTAGCGAACACGCCGAGTTTTTTGTTTCCTCCGAGGCGCGGCGGACGGACCGTAAGCGAATGCTTGCCGTCCGGAACGGCGGAAATGCGCCATATCAGCCACAGATGAGAGAACTGCTCTATCCCGCGGACGGCATCCGGATTTGTGAATCCCGGCTCGAACACGATCCGCGCGCGCAGACCGTCCACGATGCCGCTCTGTCTCGGGATGCCGAACTTGGTCGGAAAATCCGTCCGGATGTGAGCGATCGCGCCGATCGAATATTCTTCTGACATTTTATCTCCGATCCTTTCGCCGAAATTCCCCTTAAACCGCGCGGGGGACACGAAATTCGGGGAGCGGTGCGTTTTATGAAAAAAAGCACAGCCCCCGGTCGCTTATTTTTCGGCGAAAACTTTGTTCAGTATGACTGTCACGGCGATTATCACTCCGATTATCACGAATATCGCCGCCATGCCGAGTCCCATATATCTGAGATTATTTATAAAATTAACAGGTGAAAAATCCATGTTCGATCCTCCGTCCGTTCAGGCGCCGAAAAATTTCAGTATCAGTCCGCCGGCTATAACCGACGCGATCTGTCCCGAAACATTTACGCCTATCGAGTGCATGAGCAGGAAGTTCTGCGGATCCTCCGCAAGCC
>URSW01000241.1 GCA_900550625.1 uncultured Eubacteriales bacterium | reverse complement strand
GCCCGAGCCTCTCCGACCGTCACGACCTTCGCCGGATCGACGGGGGTATACGACGTGAGTATCTTGCATATCTGTATGTACGGCTTGTGAAGCGGATTTTTCTCGCGGTATCCGTCCCCGTCCGCGTACTCCATGCGAAGACACTCCGCAGTTTCCGCGCTCGCGTAGACCGTATCGAAATCCGGGAGCAGTCCGCAGTGATCGACGTCCGCATGGGTGACGAACACTTCCTTCTTCATTCCGTCGAATCCCGGTATCAGCTCCGCGAATATTCGTCTCATCTCGGCGCGGCAGTACGCATATCCCGTATCGACGAAAAGATACCTGCCGCCGCTCCGGATTATCGCCGTATTGCTGCCGCACGGCGGCTCGATCAGGATGATGTCCGTATTGTCGGTGACGCGGTGCTCGGTGATACGCGGTGTAAAATCCGCACCGCGCGCCTTCGAAAGCAGCTCGCAGAAGCGGCTGATGCTGTCGAACGTGCGGTACGGCGACACCCCCGATTCGTCAAGCTGCTGCATCGCAAGATTGGTATTGACGAGAAGCGCCTCGCGCGAATCGGCGGATATCTGCATGAGCGATGAAAGCTGATCCGCGAAATGAATGTAGAACACGCTGTTGTCGTAGATCTTGTCCGCGCGGTTGTAGTCGATGACGCGGACCGTGCACAGCTTGCCCGCCTCCGCAAGGAATGCGTCGAGCCTCTCGCTCTCCCCGGCGACGATCCCCATCTTGAAATACTGATAGTCCGAGCCGTTCTCCTGCGAGCTGATATACGAAATGTTGAAGCTGAATTCGCTTATCAGCTCGAGCACGGCGGTGACGCTTCCGGGAACGTCGCGCAGTCTGAATTCAAGCAGTATCACGCTCCGCCCGCTCTCGTCACATTGCAGGTAGCCGATCTGCGTCAGCCGCCGCGCCGCCTCGTCGAGCTTATCCGCCGTTCCCTCCGCGTCGATGAACAGCATATGCGAATCCACCGCCTTGTTGTAGCTGACGCGCGTTATGTTCACGCCGATCTCCGCAAAGCATCGGCTTGCCTTCAAAAATGCGCCGATATGATTCGGCATTACCGTAACAAATGTTCTTTTCACGGGACTCTCCCACGCTCGTTAAAATTTTCTCTTTCCGGCAGCAGGCTTTTCCTGCACCTAAGCGTCGGAATACGGGAACGTATCCGATTCACCTAAGGCACGCCGGCAATGCAGTTTCCCGACCGCACGGCTCGTCAATCGTTTGTGATCGGTGAGACGATCGGTTTGCCGTCTCTGCCGAGAAGCGGCGTCAGACCTCCGGAATTTCCGCATGCGTGGTAAAGATAATTCACGCCGGTTTCCTTGTCCACCCAAATCTCCGTAACCGTCATTGCTCCCTGCGAATACACGACTTCGAATCTCTTTTTGTCAGCCATCTTTTTCTCCCCGGAATCCGATTTTTCGGTATTTTCAAACAGTATATCACAAAAAGGCATCATTGTAAAGGCGCTTGAAGTACCCCGCCGCGGTATTTTTTACGGAAAATCGAGGCGGGGGGATGGGCAAGACGGGGAAAGCTAAACGTGATGGGACACACGGCGATAGGCTATGGAGTGCGGCGGATTAACATGAAAAATCTCCGGCGCAAGTCGGAGATTTGGCGGGGAGGATTTATATACCCATCTGAGCAAGTGTTTTACTGATTTTCCTTTGCGGTATTCAGTGATGAAATCAATATTTTTTTCAGTTCAACACATTTATTGAGTACTTTTTCATCGCCGCAATATCCGCTCTCCGTTAACAGTTCAATCCAATACTCTGTTTCATAGCATTCTTTCAAGGCAATTTGAAGTTTCGCAATAAAATCAGCTTTACCGTGCGCATAAAAAGCCTCACGGATATTGGCACCGATAGATGTGCCGGAACGCAAGAATTGACTTATTAAGGCACTTTCGCACTTTGCATTTCTCAGTTCTTTACATATTCTTATAACATCAAGTGCAAATTCTTTAGATTTTACAATCAAAGGGCTTTCGTTCATACAGACAAACCTTTCAGATCTACTGTGCTCTATACGGATAAAAAAACGGACTTCTTAAAGGCACTTATTCACTGTTTACTCTTACCTATTACCTGATCGACAAGCTTCAAAAGTGAAGAGTGAAAAGTTAATAGTGAATAAGTAAAATCGACAAGCTTCAAAAGAAGCTTGTCGATTTTGGCCCGCCCTGGGGGATTCGAACCCTCGACCATCGGAATCGGAATCCGGTACTCTATCCAGCTGAGCTAAGAGCGGTTGACGGTAAGCGGGACAACGCTTACCTTTTTATTTTATCACAGATCGGTGATTTTGTAAAGTCCTATTTCGTACTTACTTCGCGCCGTATTGTAGGAATGTCAATGATAGGTGACAGTGACTCCAAAAAATATAAAGAAACTAT
>URSW01000240.1 GCA_900550625.1 uncultured Eubacteriales bacterium | reverse complement strand
CTTTCGCTTTTTCGGAGAGAGCGAAAAGGAGACCGTGCCTCGGCGCGATCTCCTTTTTTCGGTTATTCCCGGCTTTCTGCGCGTCTGCGGAACAGAAGAGAGATACACCACAGACCCGCAAGTGCGACTACGGAAAAAATTATCCTGCTGAGGACGCTTCCGGCTCCGCCGAAGAGCCATCCTACAATGTCGAACCGGAAAAGACCGATGCTTCCCCAGTTGATCGCGCCTATGATGACAAGAATGAGTGCTATTCTGTCGAGCATTGGAGTTTTCCTTTCTCCGTAAGCTGAACGTGCTTTGCAGATATTTTTGATTTGCCGCGTTCCGAAACCGTGTCGGATGCTTCCTGCGGCAAATATATTTTGTACCGCGCCGATGATTTTAAACATGCGGATTTTTTGAAAAAACGCCAAAATAAAGATAAAAGAAAAATATGTCGGCAAAACTTGCAGTGTACTCGGATTTTCGGCATTTGATTCGGTAAATTCAGCGGTTTTGCGCCGAATGCGTGCTTTTTCGAAACCGCGCCGATTTTCACCCGCACATCTGAGGTGAAGAGAGCTCGGAGTTCCGAACGCCGTCACCGGCGTATTGCAAGATCGGAGATATTCCCGAAAAAAGCGGTTTTTCGGAAGCGGCGCGCCGCCGCATCGCTGTCCGCGACCGAGCATTATGCGATCATCCGTGTTCCGCTTTCGCATCTCCGTATTCGCATCATGCATTGCGGCGGCGGTACGCTTAATCTCCCAGAATGATGTCCGCCGCATCGCGCAGATCGCCGACGATCGGAAAGCCGAGCTCGGCAAGCTTTTCATACGGCGCGTGTCCGCCGGAATAGAGAATACAGTCCGCGCCCAGCTCGTGCGCCGCTTCAAAATCGTGCACCGTGTCGCCGATCATCACATAATTGCCCGAAAGCTCGCCGGAGAGAGCGCGGGCGGCCCCGAGCTTACCCGATGCGTAGATGTTGTCCTGTCCGATTATGCGGTCGAAGCAGTCGTAAAGCCCAAGCCGGCGGAGAGTGTTCTCCATCATCGAAAGCTCGGAGGCGGAAAGAATTATCTGCTCAAGACCGCTTTCCGAAATGCGGCGGATCGCCTCGGGCGCGCCTGCGCACGCGCGGACATCCTTTTCTCCCGCATTGTAAAGCGCGATCCATTCGTGCGCAAGCTTTTCGTAAGGCTCCTTCGAGAAATCGAATCCGAGGTCGGCGTAGTAATCCTTTATCGGAAAGCGAAGCTTGGCGCGGTATTCTTCTCTTGTCGAGAGGATCGGCAGACCGCGCTCGGCAAGCATTTTGTTCACGGCACCGATGCCGAGATCGATATCGTCGGCGATCGTTCCGTTGAAATCCCATATTACGGCAGTGTATTTCATGTTATTCTCCGTTCGATTTGATGCTTTGCCTTTTATTTTATATCAAAATCGAAGGAAATGCAAGATGCGCTTCTTGACATCGACCGCGCTTTGTAATATAATCATAATGGCTTAATTTGCAGTATGATTTCAGGCATGCCGCTTTTCGGGCGGAATGTGCCGGATAAAAACGGATGTGAAGATGTATAACGACATTCTGGCAAAGATAGAGGCGCTTTCGTCGGGCTTTTCAAAGGGGCAGAAGCTCATAGCTTCGTATATTCTGAATCACTTTGACCGCGCGGCGTACATGACGGCGTCGAAGCTCGGCGAGGAGGCGGGAGTCTCCGAATCGACCGTGGTGCGCTTTGCGAACGAGCTCGGGCTCAGCGGTTATCCGCAGCTTCAGGGAGAGATCCGCGAGAGCGTGAGAAAGCGGCTGACGTCGGTTCAGCGGATTGCGCTTGCGAACGACAGGCTGCGCGGAGAGGACATCCCCGCAGCGGTGCTTTCCGCAGACATGGAGAATATCAGATACACAATGGAGAATCTCGACCGCGAGGCGTTTGATCGCGCGACGTCGGCGATCCTCGAGGCGAAGAACATATATATAATCGGCATGCGTTCCTCCGCCTGCCTTGCGGAGTTTATGAACCACTATCTTTCCCTCGTTTTCGACAACGTGCGGCTTGTGCGTTCGACAAGCGGAAGCGAGATTTTCGATCGGCTTATCGGACTTACACCCGACGATGTGATGATCGCTCTCAGCTTTCCGCGATACAGCGCGCGCATGATAAACGCGGTCGATTTTGCCGTGCAGAGCGGCGCAAGGGTGATCGCGCTCACAGACAACAAGCTTGCGCCTATTGCGAAGAACGCTTACGCGACGCTTGAGGCGAGATCCGACATGGCATCGTTCGTCGATTCGCTTGCCGCGCCACTTTCCGTGATAAACGCGCTGATCGCCGCGGTCGGCATGAAGAGACGCGACGAAGTGACGAAAACTCTTACGAAGCGTGAAACTCTCTGGGAGAGATACCACGTTTACGACGTTGCGCCCGCGGGGAATGACGATGCCTCGAAATAATACGGCAGGC
>URSW01000239.1 GCA_900550625.1 uncultured Eubacteriales bacterium | reverse complement strand
CAGGGCAAGGTAGCAGCGGTCCTTCTGGCCGGTGGTATGGGCACCAGACTGGGATCTGACAATCCCAAGGGAATGTACAATATAGGTATCACGAAGGAAGTCTACATCTTCCAGAGAATAATCGAGAATCTTCTCGACGTGGTCAACGAGGCTGAATCGTGGATTCACCTTTTCATCATGACAAGCGAGAAGAACAACGAGGCGACCGTAAACTTTCTCCGCGAGAAGAAGTTCTTCGGATACAATGAAGAATATGTGACCTTCTTCACACAGGAGATGGCTCCGGCAGTCGATTACAACGGCAAGATATTCCTTGAGACAAAGAGCAGAATGGCTACCTCCCCGAACGGAAACGGCGGCTGGTTCTCGTCCATGCTCCGCTGCGACGTGGTTAAGATCGCCAAGGAAGCGGGCATAGAGTGGCTCAACACCTTCGCGGTTGACAACGTGCTTCAGCGTATCGCCGATCCCGTTTTCGTCGGCGCAACGATCAATTCCGGATGCACCGTCGGTGCAAAGGTCGTTAAAAAGAATGCTCCCGATGAGAGAGTCGGAGTTATCTGCCTCAAGGACAAGCATCCTTCCATCGTTGAGTATTACGAGCTTACCGACGAGCTTATGAATGCGAAGAACGAGAAGGGAGAGCCGGCGTATTACTTCGGCGTTATTCTCAACTATCTCTTCCGTCTTGACGAGCTTATCAGCATCGCAAAGGACAAAATGCCGCTTCACATCGTCGAGAAGAAGATCAGCTATTACGACGACGCGCTCGGCAAGACCGTAAAGCCGGAGAAGCCGAACGGATACAAGTTTGAGACTCTTGTTCTCGATATGATCCAGCTTTCCGAAAGCTGCCTGCCGTTCGAGGTCGTCCGCGAGAAGGAATTCGCGCCGATCAAGAACCCGACCGGAATCGACTCCGTCGAGAGTGCGCGCGAGCTCTGCAAGGCTTGCGGAATTGAGCTTTAAAACAGAACCGAAAGGGCTGACGCATTTTGCGTCAGCCCTTTTTGCGTATTGAGGCGCGGTATCGCCGATCGACCGATATAAGCCGGATTAAGCGCCGGATTGCGCGGGCTTGGAAACTTTTTTTCAAAGCTCGGTCTTCTCGATCTCCTCACGCGCGGAAAAACATTTTCCGCTTACCATCGCGTCTTTTCCGCCGCCCGATATTTTCAGAGCGGTCTTCATCTTTTGAAGAATTTTCACGGCTTCGCCCGCCGCCGACGCGAGTACGAAGGTGTATCCGTCTTTGTCATTTCCCGAAAAAGCCGCGGCGTTCGGAAATCGGCGGAGCGCTTCGTTGACCGCGATCCTCAGATCCTCCGCCGAAAACGAGTCAAAGAACATGATTCCGCTTTCCGAGTGCTCGGCGGTCTTTGCGGCGAGCGTGCGCTTCAGCCCAGCGCATTCGACTTTCACTGCTCCGAGCCGTTCCTCGAGCCTTTCAACCGCCTCCGGGATCTCGACGGGCTTGACCGACAGGGAACGCGCCGCGTCGTCAAGCGCATCACACTTTGCAAGAACATCGTCAAGCGCATCGCCGCCGCACAGCATATGGATGCGCATCCCGCCCTTGTAGCGTATCATTCCGATGAATTTTATGATTCCGATCTCACCCGCACTTTTTACATGGGTAGCCGCGCAGGCGCAGCGGTCATAACCGCAGATCTCGACTATCCGCACGGTTTCGTCCTCGGCAAAATCCTTCTTTGAGCGAAATTCGAGATCGGCGAGAGTATCGCGCTCCGGATAAAATATGTTGACGGGGATATTCTCATAGATCGCACGGTTTGCAAGAAGCTCGATATTTCTCAGATCGTCTTTGGTTATCTCCACATTGATGTCGAGCGTGACATCCTCGCTTCCCATGTGGAATCCCACATTGTCCGCGCCGAAGGTGCTGCACAGAAGCCCGGATACTATGTGCTCTCCGGTGTGATTCTGCATCCTGCGGAAGCGTATGTCAAAATCGATCTCGCACCGGACATTTCCGCTCACCGGAGCATCTGTAATATGCACGATGTCGTCGCCGCGAACAAAGGCTTCGCTTACGCGCACACCGCCGATGTAACCCGTATCGCACGGCTGTCCGCCGCCTCCGGGATAGAACGCACTCCGATTGAGCACGACCTCAAATCCGCGATCCGTTTCGGTGCAGGATACCGTCTGCGCGTCAAATTCCGATATATAGCTGTCGTCGTAGTAAAGGCGATGTGTCATGTGTTTTCTCCGTTCTGACAATTTTTGAGAAGCCGCTGCGCGCCGAGCGCGTGCGGCACATGCCGCAAAGTTTTATGAGATGCGGAAAACGCGGTGAAAAGCGGAGCGATGCCCCGTTTTCGGGAACATGATAAGTGAACGTACAAGTTGGGTCAGATGGTATACCATGTTCTCTAAACTCGCGGACACGGTAAGTGAACGTACGGTTACAGATTAACATTATACCGTGCGTCAGCCGCGGGTTT
>URSW01000238.1 GCA_900550625.1 uncultured Eubacteriales bacterium | reverse complement strand
ACGCAGGCAATGCGCTTATCGTCGGACGGAGCGCGGACGGGCTTGACCGCGGCGTTCGCAAGTACGCGAAAGCCGTGCAGAGCGGAACCGCGGACGGGCTTGACATCACCTATCATGAGGGATACCGCGTGAAGAGGCTGACCGTGTGCGGGCGCGATATTTCCGAATACGCGATAGTCAAGGTCGCGGATGTGACCGAATACGAGCCGCTTGCCGCGCAGGAGAGCATGGACGTGGCGGCGGACGAGCTTCAGAGCTATATCGAAAAGACGTGCGGAGCGCGCCTTGCGATCGTGACCGATCACGACGCAGCTCCTGCGCACGCGCTCCGTCTTGCGATCGGCAGTGTTGCCGATTACGGAGACGAAGCGTTTTCGATAAAGGTCACGGATTCGGGCGATGTGGTAATCACGGGCGGACGCTACCGCGGCTGCATGTACGGCGTATACGATTTCCTCGAAGAGGACATCGGCTGGAGATTCGTGAACGACATATACGGACGTCATTCCGGCAACAACAATTACCAGATAGATTACCTCTATGAGTCGGAGCACGTTGACGTGACCTCCGCCGCGGACAGATTTGAGGATTCGTCGATCAAATACCGCGAATTCTACGATGCGGCGGATACGGTTTACAATACTCCGCTTGCAAAGAAATTCAAAGTGTCCTTCAACGTGCCGGGTGCTTACGGACTTACGGGCAAAGCCTGTCACGGACTTGACGCGGATCACTCGAACATATTCAAAAACGATGAATACCTCGGTGAGAGGATAGAGGGCAGACAGCCCTGCTACACAAACGAAGATATCATCACCGCTATCGAAAATTACGTTATCTGGAAGGTGGAAAGCGGTATTGCCGCCGGGCAGAGGATCGGACGCGAGATCGTGACGATCGATATCGCGCAGCCCGACAGCGAGAATTTCTGTATCTGTGACGAGTGCCGCGCCGTATTCAATAAGGAGGGCTGCAACACCGGAGCGGTGCTCATGATGACCAACCGCGTTGCCGAGGCGGTGGCGGAGGATTATCCGGGACTGTATGTTTCGATGCTTGCGTATAACGGAACGGAAGCCCCGCCGAAGACGGTTCGACCGCTCGACAACGTGAGAATATCCTATTGCTTCTACATCGCAAACAGGGTGAATCTCTATTGTAACGCGCATCATATCGACGATGAAGACTGCGAGGAAAACCGCCGCTTTACGCGCCTGTTCGACAAATGGACGGAGATGAGCCCGAACGTCGATGTCTGGTACTATCCCTTCCAGTGGTACAACGTCGCCTTTCAGGATCCCGTGTTCGATTCCCTTTATTATGACATGAAATATCTCGCATCGCAGAACATCGGCGGAATCATGTGCCTCACCTCAAACAGCACCGTATCCCTTCTTGCTTCGCTCAAAAGCTATCTCGCCTCGCGCCTTGCGTGGGATGCTTCGATCACCGAGGCTGAATATTACGCATATGCGCTCGAGTGGTTCCGTATCGTCTACGGCGAGGACTCCGGGGAGAACGCATACACATATTTCCGTATGTGCGAAACGGCGAACGATATCCTCGACGAATGCTGCTGCTTCTTCCACTACGGGGAGGACATGCCCGGTACGCATCACATGGTCGATGCGAAGTACATGGCGGACAATTTCGACTTCATGTATGAGCTTTATCACGATGCGCTTGACGTGGCGGAAAGCGCCGGAGCGGAGTTTCGCGTAAAGGGGTATTTCTCCGGAATGCTCTACGTCTGCATCGGGATCACCTATGAGGACAGATACACGAACGGAAGTCCTGATGAGCGCGCGGTCATGGCGGAGAGATACCGCGAATGCTACGATCTTTATGTCGAGTGCAGACGCACACTTACGGTTGATACGGTGCCCGTCGGTGAGCACGGAGCGGTCGATGTGCCCGTTTATCTGACAGTGCCGCTTGATCTTGAGAGAAATCCGTTTGAATATTGGGTCGTTGATCCCATCTGACGGCGCTTTTGCGCACTCTTTCGCCGCGCCGAAGTCCCCGAAAACATACGATGATTCACGTCGGGAAGAACAGAATATGACGCACTTCATCGGATGAAATGCTGAAAATTCGGAACAGCTTGACAATCATATGTTCATATGATAAAGTTATTATGATGATAAATATTCCCCCGAAGGAGAATAGATTTATGAAAAAGATACTCGCACTTGTACTGAGCGTGCTCACCGTATCGTCGGTGCTCGCGTCCTGCTCCGGCGAACGCGCTGCGGAGAAATATTCCCCGAAGATAACCGTATCGTCGTCGGATGCCGCCGAAAGCGCGGTGTGGCTCACCGAAAAGCTCGGGGATCGCCTGACCGACGAAGTGTATCTCGCGGTCGGCGATGCAAAGGGCATCGACATGAGCGATTTCGAGAACGACGGCTACGTTATCCGCACCGACGCAGGCAATGCGCTTATCGTCGGACGGAGCGCGGACGGGCTTGACCGCGGCGT
>URSW01000237.1 GCA_900550625.1 uncultured Eubacteriales bacterium | reverse complement strand
ATACGACCGCCGCTTTTCCGAAATCGGAATGTACGTTTTCACTCACTATCACTCGCGCTGCGTGCCTCTTATGAAAAGACTGACATCAAATTACCGCATCGGCGAAATTCTCGTTCCCGAGCCGATGAACGAAGAAGAACGCACGCTCTGCGATGCAATGGTAAGAAGTGCGGAGAAGAACGGTGTCTCGCTGCGTACGTTTTCGGACGCTGTCTCATTCTCCGACGTATCGCTTTCCCTCGGCGCAAGATGCTGGATTCCGGACAGCTCGGAGGCGGTATTTTCCTTCACGGTAAGCGCCTGCGAAAAAAATGCCGTATATCTGTCGTCGTCGTTTTTCAAAGCGTCGCCCGCCTTTTGCGCGCTTACCGATGCCGGGAATGCCGATCTCTGCATTTTCGGCTCTCACGGTCCGAAGTACAAGGAGACGTTTGCCCTGCCGCGGAATTTCAGTCCGAAAAGAACCGTTTTTCTCGGAAGCAGTGCGGACTTTTTCCCCACGGGGCGCGCCGTCGGAATATCGGATTCGGGAGGACTTCTTCTCACCTCGGAGCATATCGAAACATGGAAGAAGGACTGAGCGCATTTTTCGTCCGTAACAGTGTGATTTTTACATATTTCTATTGACTTTGCGTGCCTCTCGGGGTATAATCCGTATGTTCGGGGATCGGAGTACAAAGTGCTCCGTTCCCGTTTTTTCGGGAAAAACCGGGAATCCGAGGAGAATTCATGAAAAACACTGTTTTGCAGAACGATTGGTACGGACGCGAGAAAATATCGAAGATACTCCTGAAGGTCGCACCGCCCGTCATGCTTGCACAGCTGATACAGGCTCTTTACAACATAGTTGACAGCTTTTTCGTCGGCATGTACTCAAACGATGCGCTGACGGCGCTCTCGGTCATATATCCGATGCAGCTCGTTATAATCGCGCTTGCGGTCGGCACCGGAGTCGGAGTAAACACATACATGGCGCGCAAATACGCGCAGGAGCGGCCGAAGGACGCCGAAGCCGCCGCGGGATGCGGAACGGTTCTCGCACTTGTATCGTGGGCGCTGTTTGCCGCGCTATCGCTGATATTCATGCGTCCGTATGTAAAGACGAGCGCAACCTCGCCCGAAGCCGTGGAATACGCCGTCATTTACGGAAATATTGTCTGTGCGGGAAGCATAGGCGTATTTCTCGAAGGAAATTGGACAAAGGTGCATCAGGCGCGCGGCAACATGCGCCGCCCGATGATCGCGCAGATCACCGGAGCGCTGACAAACATAATCCTCGATCCGATCCTCATATTCGGTATCGGCCCCGCTCCCGAAATGGGCGTTGCCGGCGCCGCCGCTGCAACGGTTATCGGGCAGATCTGTGCGGCGGTGATCGTGTCGGGCGGCGCGGTGTGCAAGCCACCGGAATTAAGGCATATGCGCCGGTTCATAAACAGGATCTACTTCTTCGGATACTCATCGATCCTCATGCAGCTTCTGTACACGGTGTACATACTCGCGCTCAACATAATCCTCGCGGGCTTTTCCGACGCCGCCGTGACCGTGCTCGGGCTTTACTACAAGCTACAAAGCTTTTTCTTCATTCCGCTTTTCGGACTTCAAACGTGCATCGTGCCGGTCCTCAGCTTCAACTTTGCAAAGGGCGACGGACAGCGCTGCCGTCAGACGATGAATTTGTCCTTCCTTATATCGTCGGTGTTCATGCTGCTCGGCATCGTCTGCTTTGTATCCTTCCCCGTTCCGATGATCCGCCTGTTTTCCGACAGCTCTCAAGTCATCGAAATCGGGAAAATCGCCTTTCCGATAATCGGTACGGGATTCGTTTCCGCGGTATTCGGAATCATCATGCCCACCTTCTTTCAGGCGATCGGCAAGGGCGCGCAGAGCACGTTCCTTTCCCTTCTCCGTCAGATATTCTGCCTTATCCCGATATTTTGGGCATTCTCGCTCGTCGGACTCAACTGCACATGGCTCGCTTTTCCGCTGTCCGAGACGATCTCGGGTGTCGCGGGGCTTGTCATGTACCGTGCGGAGTTGAAAAAATGGAGTAAGCATTCCGAAGGTAAAAAAAGCCCGTCAGACGCCGTTCTCAGACCGTCCCGTCCCGGCGTAATCATAACGATCGCGCGGGAGCACGGCTCCTCCGGCAAGCAGATCGGAAAGGTCGTTGCAGAGCGTCTCGGAATTCCGTTTTATTATAAGGAAATGACCGCACTCGCCGCCGAGGAAAGCGGACTCGACCGCGAATTCATATCGGACATCAACGCAAATTCCCCGAAAATCCTCCACGATCTGTATCTCAGCACGCACGTCGTTCAGCAGGCAGTCGCCGCTCAGGACCGCATAATCCGCCGCATTGCGGAAAACGGAAGCTGCGTTATCGTCGGGCGCTCCGCTGACTATGTTCTGCGGGATCACCCCGATCTTTTCAGAGTGTTCGTGTATGCGCCGGAGGACTTCAGAATAAAGCGGCTCGGCA
>URSW01000236.1 GCA_900550625.1 uncultured Eubacteriales bacterium | reverse complement strand
GGCGCACCGCAGTTTATATATAGATCGGAAAGGAATAAAGCCATGGCGGTATACAAAAGCGAAAACGGAGGAACGGTCGAGATGCCGGTCGAAATGGCGCTCATGATCGCGGGCGACAGCGGAGCGTGCGAAGCGTTCGCATCTCTCAGCGAGGAAAGAAAGTGCGAATACATCCGGCGCGCAAAGTCCGCGGACACAAGCCTGCGCATGAAAGAAATAATAAGAGACATCAAAACCATAGGGTAAAAATCGGGAGACAAACGACCGAAAAACGTCCGTTTCGGAAAATACGGTGAAAAAATGAAAATTAGCTATTGCATTTTAAGATCATGTGTGATACAATAATTAAGCATTGTGACTATCTGCGCTTATTTTTATTATCGTATAGATTACGGAGGTTAAAATGTCAACATCTGATTTCGTTCTCGGCGGGATACTTATTGCCGTTTCCGTTTTTCTTATAGTGGCGGTACTTCTCCAGCACGGTAAATCCCACGGTCTTTCCGGAACAATCGCCGGAGGTGCCGAAACCTTCTTCGGAAAGAGCAAGGCTAAAACGCTTGACAAGAAGCTTTCCGTTGTCACTGCCGTTGTAGCCGTGATTTTCGTCGCTCTTGTCCTCACAGTTTATCTCAAGCAGGATATTACCGACGTAAGCGGAACCCATTCCGATTATGTTGCAGCTCAGACGACTGCCGCAGCGGACAATGCGGACACCACCGCAGCTCCCGCCGAAAGCACTTCCGCGGCGACCGATACCGCCGCAAACTGAGGAAAATAACAATGTGATATCAAACGAAGCCGCCGGAATTTCAGCCGTGGCTTCGTTTTGTTTTCTCCGAAAAATAAAGGCATGAAAAAGAGAGGAGAGAGCGGCGCAAAAGCCGCCCGCAATATGAAAAGGAAAAATAAAAAATCGGGTAAGAAGAATATTGCAAAGCGCATCCCCCGCACCGCATCGCGGCGCGGACGTTCCGCGGCTGCGCAAAGCCGCCCCGCAAAAAGAAACTTCACCCTCGTCGGTGAAGCCTTTCGCGGAACATTCCGCTCAAGCGGACGCGGATACGGCTTCATAACGACCGATGTCTCGGATACGGACTTTTTTGTCCCGCCGGATTTCACCTCGTTTGCAATGGACGGTGACACCGTAGAGGCAAAGCGGCTGCGTCAGCGTTCGTTCGAGGGAAAGGGCAGCGAAGCCGCGGTAACCGGAATCGTCAGCCGCGCGCACACGACCGTCATCGGAACGCTTCACACGGGGCACGGAATCTCATGGGTGTCCGCCGACGATCTAATGCTCGGCTGCGCGCACGTCACGGATTTTGCAATTTCCGCTCCCGAAGGCGACAAGGTGGAGCTTGAGATCACAAAATACCCCGGAGACTACCGACCGTCACCGCGCCGGAGCCGCTCCGCTTTTTCAGATACGGATATGCCCGAGCTGACATTCTGCGGGAAAGTCATATCCGATCTCGGTCCCGCGCATAGCCTCGGCGCAAACTACGAAGCGATCCTGCGCGACTGCGGGATAAACATTCCCTTCCCCGACAATGTGATCGCGGAAGCCGAATCGCGTTCGGCGGAAAAGCTGACGCCGGACGGGCGGCTCGATCTGCGCGACAAGATCATCTTTACGATAGACGGCGCGGACGCGAAGGACCTCGATGACGCGATCTCGCTTGAGAAATGCGGCAGCGGCTGGCTCCTCGGCGTTCACATCGCCGATGTTTCGCATTACGTCGTGCAGGACAGCGTAACAGACATCGAAGCGCTCGGCCGCGGGACGAGCGTCTACTTCACCGACAAGGTCGTGCCGATGCTCCCCGTTTCGCTTTCGAACGGCGCATGCTCGCTCAATGCGGGCACGGATAAATACGCGCTGTCCGCGCTCATCCGTCTTGACGAAAACGCCGAGATCACCGGATACGAATTCGCGCAGACGATCATACGCTCCGCCGTGCGCGGAGTGTATTCCGAGATCAACGACATATTTGAAGCCGGAGAAAAATCTCCGTTTGCCGGGAAATATGCATCGGTCCTTCCGATGCTCGGCGATATGCTTGAGCTTTACCGTCTGCTTGACAGGCGTTCGTCCGAGCGCGGTGCGCTTGAGCTTGACTCAAAGGAAGCATACATTCTTCTCGGTGAGGACGGTCTTCCCTCCTCGGTCGTACCGCGCATTCGCGGCGACGCGGAAAAACTGATCGAGCAGTTCATGCTGTGCGCAAACATCGCCGCCGCGCGCTTCATGTCCGAGAGGAATCTGAACGGCGTCTACCGCATACACGAATCCCCCGATCCCGATAAATTGCGCACTTTTGCGATATTCGCGCACAATCTCGGGCTTGACACCTCCGCGCTCGGTCGCGCAGACGGTGAGGAGTTCGACCTGAACGAGCACGCCGGAAGCCGCGAGATATCGAAAGTCATCTCCGAAGCGGAGGAAAAAGGGATATCGGAAATCGTATCGGCGGTAATGCTCCGCTCGATGATGAAGGCGAAGTATTCGCC
>URSW01000235.1 GCA_900550625.1 uncultured Eubacteriales bacterium | reverse complement strand
GGAGGGGAGGTCATCTCCGCCGATTCGATGCAGCTCTACCGCAGCATGGATATCGGCACGGCAAAGCCCGACGCGCACGAACGCGCGCTCGCCGCGCATCATCTGATCGACGTGCTCGATCCAGCCTCGGCGGGCGCAGACCTCGCGGATTACACCGCAATGTGCGCCGACGCAATAGCCGATATCGCGGGGCGAGGTGCCGTGCCGATACTCTGCGGAGGCACCGGACTTTATATCGACACTCTTATCTCCGGCACGGTGCTTTCCGACAGCGCATCTTCTCCGGAGCTTCGCGCCGAGCTTTCACGCTTCGCGGAGGAAAACGGAGCAAAGGCGCTCCATGACCGTTTGGCATCGATCGACCCCGCAAGCGCAGCGGCGACGCACGCGAACAACGTCCGCCGTGTGATACGCGCGATCGAGATATATGAAACGACCGGGATCACGAAGACCGAGTGGGACAGGCGAAGCGTGGCGGCGGAGTCGCCGTATGATGCGCGCGTATTCGTGCTTACCTTTGAGGACCGTGAGCTTCTCCGTCGAAGGATCGACAGCCGTGTCGATCTGATGATGGAGCAGGGGCTCGAAAAAGAGGTGCGCGCGCTTTACGATGCGGGAAAGCTCGTCGGGGATTCGGTCGCGTCCCAGGCGATCGGGTACAAGGAATTCCTTCCGTATTTTCGCGGCGAGATCACGCTTGCCGAAGCGGTCGAGGAGATCAAAAACGCGACGCGGCGGTACGCTAAGCGGCAGATGACGTGGTTCCGGCGGAACAAAAACGCATTCGAAATACGTGCCGATGAAGACGGCAGAATACGAAGCAGCGACGACATCGCCGACGAAATCTGCGAAAAATTCGCGGACGGTGATGCGCACTGACGCAGCGGAAGTTTAAGTCATATTGCCGTGCGCAGAAGACACCTGCAATTCCCCCTTCTATCACATACAGTCGCGGAGGTGACAAAAAATGGCGATTTCCCGTTCGAAGCGCGACATCGGACTTGATCTCACGCGAATTATCGCTTTCATTCAGGTCCCGTGCATACATTTTCTTTTCAAAATCAAATACTACAATCAGGCGATCATCGGCGAACGCATGTACCTGATGACGTTCATCCGCGTTATGTTCATGACCTGCGTTCCGCTGTTCTTGCTCCTTACCGGCTATCTCAGCTCGGAAAAGAAGGTCGAAATTGCGCCGAAGCCTCTTCTGAAATATTACTCGCGTCTTGTTCCGATACTTCTGACCTACGTCATAACCGCCGTTATCATAATCGTGTACGGCATTTTCGTGGACGGCGAGACCGAGACCATCGGCTCCGTTATCCGCAATGTTCTCGATTTCCGGAAATATTCGTGGTAAATAGAAATGTACATCGGGCTTGCGCTCATGATCCCGTTTCTTAATCTTCTGTGGAACGGAATCGGAAGCAGAAAAGGTCAGCTCTCGCTGGTCACGGTAATGATCGCGCTGACCGTGCTGCCGAGCGTATTCAACATTTACGATTTCAAGACGCCCGGCGCACTCATCCGACCGTGGCTCGCCGAATCCTTCACTCAGATCGTTCCGGACTGGTGGAAGAACATCTACCCCGTTACATATTATTTCATAGGCGCGTATATCCGCAGGAATGTCGATATGAAAAAGCTGAAGACACCGGCGCTTTTCGCCGCCTATCTCGCGGCGATACTGCTCTCCGGAATATTCAACGTATGGAAAACAGCGACCGTCAAATTCAAATACGGCGAATGGTGCGATTATCCCTCGCTTCAGATCACCGTGTGTGCGGTGCTGCTCTTTCTCTTCATAAACTCGATTCGCTATCCGGATGTGCCGAAGCGCGCGTCTGCCGTGATCGCGTTTATCTCGAAGATCACGCTCGGCGCATATCTTCTCTCATGGATACCGGACAACTATTTCTACCGCATCCTGAACGATGCGATACCGAACATTCCCACAAGGCTCAATTATTTTCCCGTCATGGTCGCGCTGACGGCGTTCACCTCGCTTGCGGCGGCGGCGCTTGTACAGTGTGCGGTGAATCTGATAATGCTCCCGTTCAAAAAAAGGCGTCCGCCGTCGCCTCCGGAGGCTTCGGATGCTCCGGTCGATTCAAAGCCTCAGCCCGAGCTTGTCGCCTGACGTGACGCGGATGCTGCATCATCCGAAAGCAGCCGAAGAAGTTCCGGCGATCATCCGAAGATTATGCGGCGGCGCACTCCGCAGCATACGGTCACCGTTCACCGACCGCTGCAGACGGCAGAAAAGCGAAAATATAAAATAAGGCGGATCATCCGAAGGAATTTACGATATGAACAAACGTGTACTCATTACCGGCGGAAGCCGCGGGATCGGCGCCGCATGCGTCCGCGCGTTCCGCGCACTCGGCGACCGGGTCGTGTTTATCTACCGAAGCCGCACCGAAAGTGCGGACGCGCTCTGCCGCGAAACGGGAGCGTCGTGCATCCGTGCCGACATCTCGGACGGCGGCGAATGTGTCGGTGCGGTCCGCCGTGCCCTCTCCGTCCTCGGCGG
>URSW01000234.1 GCA_900550625.1 uncultured Eubacteriales bacterium | reverse complement strand
ACGATCTTGCGGCAGCCGATCGAGCATGGAAAATCGTGATGATCCACAACCCGCTTTACTCTCCCGGAAAATACGGCGCACGCCGCCCGGTCTGCAATGCGGCGCTTTCTCTCCGTAAACAGCTAAACGGAATTTTTGCTGCCTACGGGGTCGATATGGTTCTCTGCGGTCACGATCATGTGCTCGGCAAATCCTATCCCATACGTGCAAACTCGACCGTGCAGACAGACTTTGAATATGTGACCGAAAAAATCGGCGGAACTGACGCAAAAATCATGATTGACCCCGCGGGGCCGATACACTTTGAGCCGGGCTGCTGCGGAAATCAGAACCGCGAGATCGAGGACCTGACCGAGGATTTCGCAAGCGAACTTGAGGTCTCCGAAAGCATGCACGACAGAGCTGTGGCTTACGCGCACATCTCGATCGACGGTGATACGCTTTGCCTGACCTTCCGCGAAGGATCGGTTGACGACGGCGCGGACGTGTCCGAATTCTCGTTCGGTATAAGAAAAACGAAGAAAATGTAATCCGGTCCGACTGTTTACGGATATAACGCAAAAAAATAAAGAAAACGACCGCGCAGTATGTGCGTCCGATTTACCTCGGTATCCGCAGGAATTTACCGAAGATTTATCCCGGAACAGTCATGCGCGCGGTGAAATAATAATCATAAACCGAAAGGAAGAAAAAATTGATACCTCATTCCGAAACGAAGGAAAACGTACTTAAATTTCTCGGAACCGATCCGGCATCCGGATTGACCGCGGACGAAGCTAAAAAGCGGCTTTCCGAATACGGCGAAAACCGCCTTGCCGAAAAGAAGAAAAAATCGCTAATTGCGCGATTCTTCGGACAGTTTGCCGACGCGATGATACTGATACTTCTTGCCGCGGCGGGAATTTCGTTCGTGCTTGCCTGCATGTCGGGCGAGGCGTCCGAGTTTTTTGAACCGTGCCTGATACTCTTTATCGTCGTCGTAAACGCGATAATCGGTACGGCGCAGGAGAACCGCGCCGAGCACGCTCTCGAGGCTCTGCAAAGCCTGAGCGCGCCTCATGCGCGCGTGATACGCGGCGGACGCGAGATCCGGATCGATGCGTCGGAGCTTGTTCCCGGAGACATAATCAGGCTTGAAGCGGGAGATTTCGTGCCTGCGGATTCCCGCATAATCGAAAGCTTCAGCCTTAAATCCGAGGAGAGCGCGCTGACGGGTGAGAGCGTTCCGTCCGAGAAAAACGCGGTCGATGCGGTTGACGCGAGCGCGCCTCTCGGAGACAGAACGAATATGCTTTTCTCGGGATGCTCCGTGTCATACGGCACCGCGACGGCGGTTGTGTGCGCGACCGGAATGAATACCGAGATGGGCAAGATAGCGAATCTTCTCGAATCCTCCGAGGAGGTTCAGACTCCGCTTCAGAAGAAGCTTGCGTCCCTCGGTAAATACCTCGGAATCGCCGCGCTCGGCGCGTGTGCCGTGATATTTGTCGTCGGAATACTGAACAGGATCCCCGTGATGGAGATGTTCATGACCGCGGTTTCGCTGGCGGTGTCCGCAATTCCCGAGGGGCTTCCCGCGATCGTCACGATAGTGCTTTCGATCGGCGTTCAGCGGATGGTAAAGCGCAATGCGATAATCCGAAGCCTGCCGGCGGTGGAAACGCTCGGCTCCGCGTCCGTTATCTGTTCCGACAAGACCGGAACTCTGACGCAGAACAGAATGACCCTTGTTTCGGCAGCTGCCTCCGGAGAGGCGGAAGAAAAGATCACATCATCGTGCAGCGAGAGCGTAAAGCGGCTTCTTATGTTCGGAACTCTCTGTTCCGAGGGCAGCGTGACCGAGGAAAACGGCGAGGTTAAGCATATCGGCGATCCGACGGAGACCGCGATAGTATTTGCCGCAATGAAAAACGGCATGACCAAGGAAGAGTTGAACGCAAAATACCCCCGCGCCGCGACGCTTCCGTTTGATTCCGACCGAAAGCTCATGACGACGGTCAACCGAATCGACGGAAAGCTTACGGTCATCGTAAAGGGCGCGTTTGACGTGCTTGCGGGAAGATGCACGGCGGGAAATCCCGAGAGCGCCGCCGCACTTTGCGAGAGCATGGGCGAGCGCGCGCTCCGCGTGATCGCCGTTGCATATAAGGAAATCGAAAAATTGCCTGCGGAGCTTACAAGCGAAACACTCGAGTGCGGTCTCACATATGCGGGTCTTGTCGGAATGATCGATCCGCCGCGCCCCGAGGCGCGCGAGGCGGTTGCGCTTTGCCGCCGCGCGGGCATCAAGCCGGTCATGATAACCGGAGACCATATCGTTACCGCTTCCGCGATCGCACGGGATATCGGGATACTTGAGGAAGGAGGAGAGGCAGTAACCGGTGCCGAGCTTGACGCGATGAGCGACGATGAGCTTGACCGCAGGGTGAGAAATATTTCGGTGTACGCGAGAGTTTCACCCGAGAATAAGATCAGGATAGTCAAAGCATGGCAGCGCGCCGGAGAGATCGTTTCGATGACGGGCGACGGAGTCAACGACGCGC
>URSW01000233.1 GCA_900550625.1 uncultured Eubacteriales bacterium | reverse complement strand
TTCGGCGGAATCGTTCTCGGTCTCATACTTGTCGCGTCAAACAAGACGATAAACGGAGAACGAAGCTATCTTTACCCGCTCATTCCGTTCAACGCTTCGGCGCTGGGAAGGCTGTTCCTTCGCCGCCTCAAGCCGATATGCACAAAGGAGAGCGAGAAATAAAAACCCCCCGCCGCGGCGGTCAGTCCGATTTACGGAAAGTCCGTCCGGGCGGGGACATATTTTATTTATTTTCTTCCGGAGGTCTGACTCCCGCAAGTGGGTTTTTCTCCATTGCTTTCTCCATTCCTTCGGAGCTTACATGGGTATATATCTGAGTTGTCGTGAGCTGCTCATGACCGAGAATGTCCTTCAGGACGCGGATATCGACCTCGCCCGTCTGATACATCAGCGTCGCCGCCGTGTGGCGCAGCTTATGCACGGAATAGTTGCGATTCCGCAGTCCCGCTTCGCCGAGATGCTTTTTCACAAGGTACTGCACCGTTTTCGTCGAGATGCGCTTACCGAGCCTCGAGATAAAGAGCGCATCCTCTGCGGTATTCTGCCTCAAAAGGACATTTCGCTTCGGGAGATATGCCTGTATCGCCTCACGGCAAGCCTCATTCAGATAGATCACTCTCTGCTTGGCTCCCTTTCCGATCACCCTTAGTGAACGCATATCGGAATCGATATCTCTGAGTCCGATACCCGCAAGCTCGGAAAGACGCATTCCGCAATTAAGAAACAGCACAAGTATAGAAAAATCCCTCTCGCGGTACGGATTTTCGCTTTCGTTCTTCACCGCGTCGAGAAGAGCAATGCTTTCCTCTGTCGTAAGGTACTTCGGAAGCGACGGCTTTCTTTTCGGAGATTCGATATTTATCGCGGGGTTCTGATCGAATTTATGGCGTTTGACCGTTATGTATTTATAAAAGGACTTCACCGCCGAAAGCTTGCGCGCTCTCGATGCGGGAGAGTTATTCCGCACATTCGAGAGATAGAAGAGATACGAATACACATCCTCCGTTGACACGGACGCGAAAAAATCGCTTCCGATGCGGGATATGTCGGTTTTATCGAGGCTTTCCTCATCGGTCGGAAGAGAATTTTTCAAGGCATAGATGTAACGGCTAAACATTCTGAGATCGAGAAGATACTCATTCACGGTTTTCGGCGAGCAGTTCTGTATTGAAAGCTTATACCTTGCAAATGAGGCGATATCCTCGGGATAAGCGTTAAGATCGTATGCTTCGGACACGGCAAGGCTCCTTTCCTTTTATATTTCCATTATACAACTTTTGTGATAATTTTCGTGGATAGATTGTAAACAATTGAAAATGTGTATTGAAAAAATCACGTTCGGAAAATAAAATATATATATGACTATCTTTTGTGAGGTTTTTGATGGACTATATTAAAGAAAATGCGTATATGATAACAAAGATGCTGCTCAACCAGTTCGGAGCCGCATTTCTTGGGCTCGTTCTGTATCTTGCGTCGTCCACCGGAGACAACGCCTTTCTGATAATCGCGGCATCGATATTCTCGATTCTGTTTTACGTTTACCTCCAATACTCCGTCATGTGGGATCTCGGAGCGCGCGACATAATCCGTGTCAACGGGAAACGCGCTTCATACCGCCCCGCAAACGGATTTATAATTGCGCTTATCGCAAACATACCGAACATTCTTATAGCCGTTCTCGTTCTCATCGGTCACATCTTCGGCTCCGCCGACGGTGCGTTCGGCTATGAATGGGCAGGCACTCTCTACGTCGCGTCGAAATCAGTGGGGGTTATCTGGGAATCCATGTTCAGCGGATTCGTTCAGCTTTATTCTCCGCACAATCCGGTAATCTTCTTCCTTATGCTCATCCCACCGCTTCTCGCCTCTTCCGTGGGATACATTTTCGGAATGAAGAATTTCCGCATTCTTTCGCTCATCGGAATAAATCCGAAGCCGAAGAAAAAATAACATATGAGTTTTATAAAACATGGACTCCGCGCCGACAGGTACGGAGTCCATATTTTTGTTCAGCCGATCACCTTGTATCCCTGATCCTCCACTGTCTGACGCAGCTTATCGTCGGAGATCACGTTTTCGAGAGTAACGACCGCGCTTCCTTTTTCATGGCTCACCTGAGCCGATTTGACCTCGGGAAGCTCTTCAAGCGCCTTTTTAACTCTCGCCTCGCAGTGTGCGCACATCATGCCCTCGATCTTGATTGTTTTTTCCATGGTTTGTTCGTTCCTTTCGTTGTTCTTCTGAATTTTTTTCGGATTTCGTCTTTTTCCGTCATGCTTTGAATTGTAGGGGCGGAAGAAATTCAGCCTCAATGCGTTGCTGACGACGCAGAAGCTTGACAGGCTCATTGCCGCAGCACCGAACATCGGATTCAGTGTCCAGCCGAAGATCGGGATCCATACGCCCGCGGCGAGCGGGATGCCGATGATATTATAGATGAACGCCCAGAAAAGATTCTCCCGAATGTTGCGCAGCGCCGCGCGGCTGAGCCGGATGGCGGCGGAAACATCGCTCACGCCGCTTTTCATAAGCACAACGTCCGCAGCGTCGATGGCG
>URSW01000232.1 GCA_900550625.1 uncultured Eubacteriales bacterium | reverse complement strand
GCTC
Organism: uncultured Eubacteriales bacterium; assembly: GCA_900550625.1. Taxonomy (GTDB): domain Bacteria; phylum Bacillota; class Clostridia; order Oscillospirales; family CAG-272; genus UMGS1312. The sequence continues at coordinate 2,610 of URSW01000232.1, read as the reverse complement.
TCCGCGGATCGCTTTGTTTCGCTGAACGAACAGCGCCGTACCGTCCGGCGCGCTGTCCGAAAGTGCGGTTGCGAGATAGGCTTTTTCGCGTATGTATCCCGGCGAACGGGTTATGTTCGGGTCAAGTCCCGGCGGGGTAAAGTAGAAGCCCGTCGCGTATTCGCGGTGGCTCACGCTCTCAAGCTCCGCAAGCCATGCGGGATCGTAAACATACCCTTCGCCGTCTCGCGCATATGAATCGAGCGCCATGCGGTAGGCGTTCGCCGTTACCGCCGTGTAGTACGCACTCTTCATCCTGCCCTCGATCTTCAGGCTGTCGATCCCGGCGCGGCAAAGCTCCGGAATATGCTCGATCATGCAGGTATCGCGCGAGCTCATGATGTACGTTCCGTCGGAAAATTCCTCCGCCGTGAGCACGTCGTCGGGACGCTTGCCCTCCGAAAAGGACGCGCAGGTGTATTCCCATCTGCACGGCTGGGCGCACGCGCCGCGGTTCGCATCGCGTCCGACGTAATACTGCGAAAGAAGGCAGCGTCCGCTGTACGCGATGCACATGGAGCCGTGCACGAAGCACTCAAGCTCGAGCCGATCGGGGATGTTTTCGCGTATCTCGCGGATATCGGCGAGCGTAAGCTCGCGCGCAAGAACGACGCGCGCTGCGCCGAGCTCGTACCACGCGCGGCACGCCTGTGCCGAGACCGCGCTTGCCTGAGTCGAGATATGTATCTCGACGCCGGGGCACGCCTTCTTTGCGAGAGCGCACACCCCGATGTCCGAGACGATCACCGCATCCGCGCCGATCTTTCCGAGAAAGCGGAGATACTCTTCGAGCGCGGCATATTCCGACGTGCGCGGCATTATATTCACCGTAACGTATATCCGCTTTCCCGCTTCGTGTACTCGCCCCACCGCCGCCGCAAGCTCACCGTCGGTGAAATTATCCGCAGCGCTTCTCATGCCGAAGCGCTTTCCGGCAAGATACACGGCATCCGCGCCGTAGAGAAGCGCCGCCTCCATTTTTTCAAAATTCCCGCACGGGGACAAAAGCTCCGGAATCTTCATCAAAAATTCTCCGATAAATCAGTCTTCGGTGCCAAACGGCACCGCTTTGCTTCACTCGTTGAAATCAAGGCAGAGGCGCACATCGACTACGGAGCGGACAAACGTCGCCGCCTTCACATGTGCGGGATGGTCGCGGTAAAACGCAAGTGCGTCCGCGTCACGCATCTTCGATTCGAGCATCATGTCGGCGCTCGAGCTTGCAAGTCCGTCCGTATGAACGGTCAGCTCCTCAAGCCCGTCGATAACTCCGACAAGCGCTTCGAGCGAGGCTTTCACCTTCGCCTTCGTTCCTTCCTTATCCTCAACCGTGTCCTTGAGCTTCCACAGAATAATATGTCTGAGCATTTTCGTATATCCTCCTTACGAAACGTAGTTTTTATTTTTATCGCGCGGGGCGGCGCTGTGCCGCCGGCGCATTTTTACATAACAAGCTTGTCCTTCAGAAATTTTCCCGTATACGAGCGGTCGCACTTTGCGACCTCCTCGGGAGTTCCGCAGCAAACGATCTCACCGCCGCGCTCGCCGCCCTCGGGTCCGAGGTCGATCAGGTAATCCGCGGTCTTTATTATATCGAGATTGTGCTCGATCACGAGGACCGTATTCCCCGCGTCGACAAGCTTCTGCAGCACTTCGATCAGCTTTCTCACATCGTCGGTGTGAAGTCCGGTCGTCGGCTCGTCGAGAATATATATCGTCCGTCCCGTGCTTCGTTTGGACAGCTCCGAAGCAAGCTTGACGCGCTGTGCTTCGCCGCCCGAGAGCGTCGTCGAGGACTGCCCGATCTTGACGTATCCGAGTCCGACATCGCAGAGGGTTCTGAGCCTCGAAGATATTTTCGGTATCTCCGAGAAGAAGTCTGCGCCCTCCTCGGCGGTCATTTCGAGAACGTCGTAGATATTCTTTTCCTTGTATTTCACCTCAAGCGTTTCGCGGTTGTATCTCTTGCCGTGGCACACATCGCACTTCACATAAACGTCGGGGAGAAAATGCATTTCGATCTTCTTCACGCCGTCGCCCTCGCACGCTTCGCAGCGGCCGCCGCGCACGTTGAACGAGAAGCGTCCCGACGTATACCCGCGCAGCTTCGCGCCCTTCGTCTGTGCAAAGAGATTACGGATATCGGTGAACAGCCCCGTATACGTCGCCGGGTTCGAGCGCGGTGTCCGTCCGATCGGGCTCTGGTCTATGCAGATCACCTTGTCGAGATTATCCTCTCCGAGAATCGCGCGGTGCTTGCCGGGCCATGTGATCGCGCCCATGAGATCGGCAGCAAGGCGGCTGTGAATAACGCCGTTCACGAGTGAGCTCTTGCCCGAGCCCGAAACACCCGTTACGCAGACGAAGCATCCGAGCGGAATTTTCACGTCGATGTTCTTCAGGTTGTGCTCAGCCGCTCCGAGCACCTCGAGAAACGTGCCGTTTCCTTTACGGCGCTCGGCGGGAACGGGGATCTTCTTTCTTCCCGAGAGGTAATCTCCGGTGATCGACGCGGTGTTCGCCGCGACCTGAGCCGGGGTTCCGCAGGCGACTATCTCGCCGCCGTGCACC
>URSW01000231.1 GCA_900550625.1 uncultured Eubacteriales bacterium | reverse complement strand
GAGGTGACTCTGAATGAATAAACCCCTTGTACTCGTCGTGGAGGACGACCGCCCCGTCCGCAATCTGATCGTAACAACGCTCAAGGCTCACGATTACCGCTACCTGACCGCGGAGAACGGACACGGTGCCATTATGGAGGCGACCTCCCATAATCCGGATATCGTTCTGCTGGATCTGGGTCTGCCGGATATCGACGGCACACAGGTAATCGAAAGCATCCGCTCATGGTCAAATATGCCTATTATTGTGATCAGTGCGCGCAGCGAGGATAAAGACAAAATTACGGCGCTGGATGCCGGAGCGGACGACTATCTGACAAAGCCCTTTTCCGTAGAGGAGCTTTTGGCACGGCTTCGTGTCACGCAAAGAAGACTGCTGCTTTTGCAGGCAACCAGCGACACCGACTCACCCGTTTTCCAAAACGGCGAGCTTAAAATTGATTATTCTGCCGGATGCGCTTATCTAAACGGGGAGGAATTGCACCTGACCCCGATTGAATACAAGCTTTTGTGTCTACTCTCTCATAATGTCGGAAAGGTTCTGACTCACACCTATATCACGCAGCAGATTTGGGGCAGCAGTTGGGAAAACGATATTGCTTCTCTGCGTGTATTCATGGCGACACTGCGCAAAAAGCTGGAGCCGCAAAAGGACAGTCCGCAATACATTCAGACGCATATCGGCATCGGTTACCGTATGCTGCGGGTAGACTGAGAAAAGCGAGGAAACAAGGATTTGAACCGATATGCAATAGAAAATCTTTTCGGAATTGAAGGGCTGAATATCGCTTGGTACGGACTCATTATCGCCTGCGGCACTCTCGGTATTGTTATACTTTTTATTATTCGTAAAAGACAGGCGGTGCGGCAATGAGAAAAGAGTGGACTTTGTTTCTCACCTTTCTTAAAATCGGCACCTTTACCTTCGGCGGCGGATATGCTATGATTGCGCTGCTTGAAAACGAATTTGTAGAGCGTAAGAAGTGGATCGAAAAGGACGACTTTCTGAATATGGTAGCCATTGCCGAGTCTACACCCGGACCGGTTGCAATCAACAGCGCCACATATATCGGCTATAAAATTGCAGGCTTGTTCGGTGCTGCGGCGGCTACCGTGGCGGTTTGTATTCCTTCGTTTACCGTAATTTTTTGCATCTCACTGTTTTTTGATCAATTCTTAAGCCTTACATGGGTTTCCCGTGCTTTCCGCGGAATACAGGTATGTGTGATCTATCTGATCTCCTTTGCCGGCTTGAAAATGCTGAAAAGCATTAAAAGAAATGCCTTTAACACGGTCATATTGCTGTCGGTCATTGCTGCAATGCTGGCGTGCACTGTTTTCGCCGTTTCTTTTTCTTCCGTTTACTATATTCTGATTTGCGGCACAGCAGGACTTGCAATTTTCTTCCTGAAAAAACTGCGGAAAGGAAACGGCAATTAACAATGATCTACCTGAAATTATTCCTGAATTTTTTAATGATCGGTGCCCTTTCCTTCGGCGGCGGATACGGAATGGTTTCCCTTGTAAGAGAAACAGTCATTTCAAACGGCTGGCTAACGGAAAGCGAATTCTTAAATTTCATTGCCGTTTCGGAATCGACACCCGGTCCGCTTGCCGTTAATATGGCGACATTTATAGGCTCCACACAAGGCGGCATTCTCGGCTCGTTTCTTGCTACGCTCGGCGTTGTTCTTCCGTCTTTCATTATTATACTTTTAATTGCGGCGGTACTCAAAAACCTGATGAAATATGCCGGCGTCAACGCTTTTCTCTCCGGCGTCCGCCCCTGCGTTATTGCAATGATTCTCGCTACGGCAATCGGTATGGCCATATCAACATTGCTTGGTTTTACGGATATTCATTCGGCACTTGTTCCGGATCCTAAATCCATTTTGGTCTTTGCCATTCTGTGGCTGACACATTTCGGATATAAAAGAATCAAAAAAACTGCACCGTCGCCGATTATAATGATACTCTTTTCTGCCGCACTCGGCATGTTGCTTTGGGGAGTATAAAACACAGCCTGTGCCAATTTGCCGTCCGAAACCGGGCGGCTTTGCTGTTTTTACGGAAATATACTGCTCACTATTCCAGACTGACGGACGCCGCCATTGTAGAATAAATCACTTTGCAGTAACTGTTACGCCCGCAACCTTAATCAAAGGTCAAATTTTTTCTAATCATTTTCCTGTTAGCTATAAAAAAACACAACGCCACAGAGTTTTAAATCTCTGTGGCGTTGTGCTGCTCTCAATCGGTTACTTTTTGAAAGTATCCTTATGTGAGCCTGCCTTTATCGGGGTTTTGGGCTTTTGTGCTTTATAGTCGCACAATCATGGCTCCCCCTGTTGGACTCGAACCAACGACCCTGCGGTTAACAGCCGCATGCTCTACCAACTGAGCTAAGGAGGAATATGGTGCACCTTCAGGGATTCGAACCCGGGACCCACTGATTAAGAGTCAGTTGCTCTACCAACTGAGCTAAAGGTGCAGAGTTAAAATCAAACGGGCACACGGTCAGGCTGAATTCTGACCAACCTCGCCCTCGTACCCGTTAAATCACACCGAGATGCGCATAGAAAACCGAGTAAAGAGAAATACAGCAAACAGACGAGAACCAC
>URSW01000230.1 GCA_900550625.1 uncultured Eubacteriales bacterium | reverse complement strand
GTAGGTAAGAAGCACGCTTGTCGAGCACAGCAGGATCGCAACGCGCAGAACTATGAGAAGCGCGTTGAATATTCCTTCGAGATAAATATGGATGAAATGAAAATCAACGAGCAGTGTCTCGCCTTTATACCAAAACACGTTCACAAGCGCGGTAAAAAGAATGATGAACAGCAGCGATTTCATGCCGCGGAGTATGACTTTGAACGGTATGCGCGTAAGAAGTATAAGACCTATGAGCGCCGCGGTGAGAAGCAAAAACGAGAAGACGTTTTCCGCAAGAAATATAACGACGATGAAAAGGATGGTTATAACAAGCTTGAATCTCGGATCAAGACGGTGAATGACGGAATTCCCTTCAAAATACTGACCGAAGGCAACATCAATATTCATCTTTGCTTCCTCCGTTCAGTCCGTCTATATATTCGCAGATCCTTCCAAAGGCGAATTTAACCGTGTAAATATCGCGTCCGATATCGATTCCGCGCCGCTCAAGCGCCGCCGCAACTCTGGTTATCTGCGGAACGTCAAGACCGAGCGAAAAAAGCTCCTCCGATCTTGAAAACACCTGTGCCGGAGTTCCCGAAAACGCAATACGACCGTCGGACATGACCGTGACGCAGTCGCAGTACATTGCCATGTCCTCCATGCTGTGACTGACGATTATAACCGTCGTTCCCGAAGAATCGCAGAATTCGCGTATCCGTCCGAGAATCTCACGCCGTCCGCCGGGATCAAGCCCTGCTGCCGGCTCGTCAAGCACAAGCACTCCGGGATGCATAGCGATAACGCCCGCAAGCGCTGCGCGCCTTTTCTGTCCGCCGGAAAGATCAAACGGGGATTTATCGAGAAGTGAGCGGTCAAGTCCGGTAAAGCGCGCAGCTTCCTCAACGGCAGCTTCCGTTTCTTCGGGTGTCATTCCCATGTTGCGCGGTCCGAATGCGATATCCGCTCTCACGGTTTCATCGAAAAGCTGATATTCAGGATACTGCATTACAAGCCCGACCTTGAAGCGGACGTTTCTTATTTTCTTCGGGTCCGCCCATATATCTTTTCCGTCGAGCAGGACTCTGCCGCTCTGAGGCTTGAGAAGCCCGTTAAGAAGCTGCACAAGCGTTGATTTTCCGGAGCCCGTATGTCCAATCAGTCCGGTGATTATCCCCGACCGGAACGTTACCGACACACCGTCGAGCGCCTTTTTTTCGTATGATGTATCGCCTCCGTAGGTAAACGACACATTTTCAAGCTCTATCTGAGACATTTAGTCTTGCCTTTCCGAATTATCCTTGATTATTGCCTCTTGCGCGAAGATGCAATCTACCTCGCAAGCACACGGGCAATTTCGTCGGCGCATTCCTCAACGCCGAAAATATCGGTTCTGACATCGTATCCTGCTTCTCGCATCATATGAAGAAGCTCTGCCGTCTGCGGTATTCCGAGCCCGACCGATCTAAGCTCGCCGACTCTTGAGAACACCTGCGCGGGAGTTCCCGACATCATGATCCCGCCGTCATTCATGACAACAACACGATCCGCCTCTACGGCTTCATTCATGTAATGGGTTATATGGACTACGGTTATTCCTTTTACTTTATTCAGATGACGTATGGTGTCCATTACCTCACAGCGTCCCGAAGGGTCGAGCATCGCCGTGCTTTCGTCGAAAATGATACACTTTCTGTCCATCGCTATGGTTCCGGCGATCGCGATCCTCTGCTTCTGACCTCCGGACAAACGCTGCGTGGCGTGTCTCGCGTACTCGCTCATACCGACGGTGGCAAGCGCGCTGTCAACCCGCTTTCGTATCTCATCGCTCGGCATTCCGAGGTTTTCCGGACCGAACGCGACATCCTCTTCCACTATGGTTGCCACGATCTGATTATCGGGATTCTGAAAAACCATTCCGACATTACGCCGTGCTTCGTAAAAGTCTTCTTCGGTAACGCCGTCTCCGGTCATCCTCATTCCGCATATCTCAAGCTCGCCGCTGTCGGGCTCGAGAAGCATACACATCAGTTTGGCAAGCGTGGATTTTCCCGATCCGTTATGTCCGAGGATTGCGACAAATTCACCTTCGGCAATTTCCAAAGATAAATCCTTTATTACTCTTCTCGGAGCCTTTCCGCTTTCCTCCGGAGGATAAGAAAACGAAATTCGATCGGCCTTTATTATTTTATTCATTTGACTATCTCCGTCAATACATTTGTCGAAATGGCGCTTTTTAGGCAGCTGCTTTATTACCGCTTCGCCTAAAATGTGCATCTTGCGGACGCTCCGGCGGGCAGCGGCATCCCCGATGCCTTTACGGGAAGTCCGATTTCCCCGGTTTCCACTGCGGCTTTCTTTTTCAATTCGGGAGAAAGCGACGAAACGAGCATATATCCCATCGATGCCGGAGAAAGCCCCGTGGTATACGAATTGATAAGAAAGAAGAGCGGCTTTTCAGACAAAAGCGATGCTGCAAGAGATATAAGTTCGTCCGCGCTGTCTTCAAGCTTCCACAGTTCTCCGTTAGGTCCTCTTCCGTATGAAGGAGGATCCATAATTATGCCGTCGTAGGTTTTGCCTCTTCGCTTTTCTCGCTCGGCAAATTTTTTGCAGTCGTCAACGATATATCTCACGGGCGCGTCTCCGAGTCCGGAAAGGCGAAGGTTTTCCTTTGCGGCATTTACTATTCCGCGCGAAGCATCGACATGGCATACCTCCGCGCCCGCGGCGG
>URSW01000229.1 GCA_900550625.1 uncultured Eubacteriales bacterium | reverse complement strand
GGATACACCGGAAACGGCGCGGTCACCATTCCCGAGTACGTCAAGGACTCGAAGGGTACCTACCCCGTAACCGCTGTCGGCAGAAATGCTTTCAACGGTTCCGCAGTTACCTCCGTTGTTATCGGAAACAATGTTGAGACTATCGGTGAAATGGCATTCGCAGGATGCGAAGAGCTCACCAACGTAGTATTCGGCGAGAAGGTGAAGACCGTTTCCGGGCTTGCTTTCTGGCACTGCTCTCGCCTCGCTTCCGTTACTCTCGGCGCAGTTCAGACCATCGGCAGCGCAGCTTTTTGGGATTGCGTAAGCCTCGCAGAGGTCACCATTCCCACCACCTGCACCACGATCATGGAAAAGGCTTTCTGGAACTGCTCCAACCTCGCAATGGCTAACATGCTCGATCACTGCCCCGCAATCGGCGATAAGGCTTTTGAAGGCTGCAAGAACGGCTTCAAGATCGGACATTCCGCAGGCGCGGCTTCCGCTTTCTCCGGAGCCGGATACGCTCTCACCGAGACCGCGGCTCACGCAGTTATCCCCACCGTATACGCTGAGGCAGGCTCCACCGCGATCATCGCTGTGAACATCGAAGCAAACGACGGCATGCTTACGAACACCGACGCAACGATCTCTCTCGGCAGCGTTACCAAGGTTGCCAATATCGGTCACTCCTACAACGGACTTTATGCATACGCTGCCGTTTCCGTCGGCACTGGCGAGAGCGGCTCCAAGACGATCAGCGCAACTGTTGCAGGCAAGACCGTCAGCGGAACGCTCGTGATCTGCGATCACAAGAACACCACCACGGTTATCACCAAGAGCGCCGACTGCTACAACGAAGGCGCTCTTCCGAAATCGTTTGCGCAGACTGCCACAAGGTTATCGAGACCAAGACCGTTGCAAAGCTTGACCACAAGTACAGAGACTTCACCAAGGATGCAGACTGCAACGACGACGGATACACCGTTCACAGATGTGAGCTTTGCCACGACAAGTACACCGACGCAGTTGTAAAGGCATTCGGTCACAAGTGGGGCAGCGGCAAGATCGTTACCAAGTCCACCCTTACCACTCACGGTAAAAAGGACGTTAAGTGCGACACCTGCGGCAGAGAAGAAACTCATGTTCTTCCGTTCCTTGCAGACGTTGACAGCGACGATACCGTCGGCATGAAGGATCTCATCTGCTTCATCCGCTTCCTCAACAACTGGAGCGACATCAGCTTCTGCGAAGATGTTGCAGACCTCAACAACGACAGCAAGATCGACACCAAGGATCTCATTTACCTTATCCGTCATCTCTCCGGCTGGGAAAACGTTATCAAGTAAATCGTAACCTATCGAAACAGGGTGCCGCAGTGCGGCACCCTGTTTTTGTGTTTTTCTTCGGCTTTGCTTTTGCAATTCTGATTGGTTTTGCCTTGCGATATTGTTCGGCTTTCGAAGGCGTGCGGCGGAGTATGTCTTTGCGTATTCCGAGCATCGGCGGAGACTTTCCGATTCACTCTTTATTTGTCTATATTAATTCCCGCGCGCCGCGCCTGCGAGTGCTGATTTTTTCTTGCGATTCTGTAAAGATGTCCGTCCTTCAGAAATTTGGCGCCGGTCTGCTTGAAATGAAAACCGATCCCGGCGCGTTCGCATTGCTCCCGCAGATAAAGTATCCACTCAAAATCGCAGATGCGCGCGTTCGGTCCGCTTTCGCCGCCCGCCGTGATCCCCGATATGCGTCCGTCGAGCTTCCCGCGAAAATCGATCTTTGAGAGACAAGGCTCGCATATTATCCGCCGATGCTTGAGCGGGAGCGCAAGAAATTCGCCGAGGCGCTCGTCAGCCCTCGCCTGATTTTCCATGGTCGCGCAGATGCATACGTTGTCCCAGCCGTCGCCCCAATCGGACGGCAGGCAGTCCTTTATCCGCAGTACCCGCTTCGTTATTATCGTGAACGGCAGATCGCTCCGCTGCCTGATCATATCCCACGCTTCGTCCCTCCACACATCGGCGGAATCAAGGAAGAAATCCGAGGTCATGCAGGCGAACACGCTTGTCGATGCGGCGATCGCGAACTCGCCGGAACGCTTTTTCTTTATCGGAAGATTGAAGGAACGGGTTCTGTATATTTCCGATGCGTCGCGCCCGACGGACGAATCGCGGCGGTATACATAGCAGTTTGCGCATCCTTCGGAATACTTGGTGCATCCGTGCCAAGGGTTCCATATTGTGCTGCTCACTTTGTCCTCCTTTTGCGCCTAACGCGGAATTTTGAAGATTTACTTCAATGATACATCATTTTGTCTCCCTGTGCAAGTCATTGTACAATAAATTCCCCGAAGATGCGCTTTTATCTTGCAATATGTCAATTGACAATGGCAGGAAAATCCTGTAGAATAAATTAACGAAACACCGCTCGGCGCGGCATAAAATCCGCTGAAAGGAAAGTCCCCGCGAATCGGGGGCACGGATACCGGCATGGGAAAGATCAAGGCATTTTTTCTTAAGAAAGGCGTTAAACCGTCGCTGAAGCTTTACTTTATCGACGCGATGGGCGCAATGGCACAGGGGCTTTTCGCCTCCCTTCTCATAGGAACGATTCTCGGTACGATCGGCGAAAAATTCGGCATTGAGTTTCTCGGAGAAATCGCCGCGTTCGCAAAGAACGGATATGTGGTCGGGGCATCGATCGGAATCGCCGCCGCGTTCGCACTCGGCGCACAGGGGCTTGTG
>URSW01000228.1 GCA_900550625.1 uncultured Eubacteriales bacterium | reverse complement strand
TTTTTCGTATAACGGCGCCTATTTCGCAAGTTTTCCATTGACAGAAGGGCAAAAAGAGTATATAATAATGATGTATTTGGATTTAAGGTACTGCTTTTTGCCGTACTTTTCATATTCAACCGAATATTTCATGGAGGTGCTGTTATGCCGTATATTATTACTGCGGTCATAACTCTTTTAGTGGCGCTTCCGCTGGGTATTTTTGTCGGAATTGCTTACCGCCGTCGCATTGCCGAGGCGGAAATCGGTTCCGCTGAAGAACAGGCTAAAAAAATTCTTGAAGACGGAATTAAGGCAGCGGAAACAAAGAAAAAAGAGGCTTTGATCGAAGCGAAGGAAGAAATCCTTCAAGCAAAGAACGACTTCGACCGCGAAGTCAAGGACAGACGCAACGAGCTTTCCCATCAGGAACGCCGCGTTACCGCAAAGGAAGAATCGCTCGACCGCAAGAGTGACAATCTCGAGAAAAAGGAAGAGCAGCTCGCAAAGAAGATACGCGAGAACGAAGAACTGAACGAAAGCATCAAAAAGCTTGCTGCAAAGGAGGAGGAAAAGCTTCAGGAGATCTCCGGCATGACCGCCGAGCAGGCGAAAGCGGAGCTTGTTGAAAAGCTCGCGTCGGAGATACGTCACGAGCAGGCAATGAAGCTTGCCGAGCTGGAGACGGATTTCAAGGACGAGGCGGAGCGCCGCGCCCGCGATATCATATCTCTGGCGATACAGAGATGCGCGGCGGATCACGTTGCGGAGACCACGGTTTCCGTCGTTCCGCTCCCGAGCGAGGACATGAAGGGACGCATCATCGGACGCGAGGGACGAAACATCCGCACGATAGAAACTCTCACGGGAGTCGATCTGATAATCGACGACACGCCCGAGGCGATCACGCTTTCCGGATTCGATCCGGTACGCCGCGAGGTCGCGCGCATTGCGCTTGAGAAACTGATCTCCGACGGACGCATCCATCCGACGCGCATCGAGGAGATGGTCGAGAAGGCGAAGCGCGAGGTTGACACGGCGATCAAGCAGGCGGGCGAGCAGGCGACATTCGAGACCGGCGTTCACGGGCTGTCTCCCGAGCTTATCAAGCTGCTCGGACGGCTCAAGTACCGCACAAGCTACGGTCAGAACGTGCTCAAGCATTCGATCGAGGTATCGATGCTCTCCGGAATCATTGCGGATGAGCTCGGTGTGGATTCCACGCTTGCAAAGCGCGCGGGACTTCTCCACGACATCGGCAAGGCGCTGACTCAGGAGGTCGAGGGATCGCACGTTCAGCTCGGTGTGGACATTGCACGCAAGTATAAAGAGAACCGCGAGGTCATCCATGCGATCGAGGCGCACCACGGCGATGTGGAGGCGCAGACCGTGACGGCGGTGATCGTCCGTGCGGCGGATGCCGTTTCGGCGGCGCGCCCCGGTGCAAGACGCGAGAATTTGGAAAATTACATAAAGCGTCTGAAGAAGCTCGAGGATATCTCGAAGGAATTCAACGGCGTCGAGAACGCATACGCGATCCAGGCGGGACGCGAGGTCCGCATAATGATCAAGCCGGAAGTGATCGGAGACGAGGATATGAAGCTCGTCGCTCACGAGATCGTGAAGAAGATCGAATCGGAGCTGGAGTATCCCGGACAGATCAAGGTAAACCTGATACGCGAAAGCCGCGCCGTGGACTACGCAAAATAAAACAAAATCTCCGCGAGAATCTCGCGGAGATTTTTTTTGTGAGAGAGAACCGGGGAAACCCCTTTTTACAAAAAGGTGTTTCCCCGGACCCCTTCGGGGGAACGATGCGGGAAACGATGCGGGACCTTTTTGAAAAAAGGTCCCCGCACCCCCAAAAACTTTTGAACGGAAGGGTATTGGGGCAAGGATTTCTCTCGGAAGGTAGCTTGTAAATTTTCGCTGCACTTAACAGAATGCCCGCGGGGGCGTCCCCGCCCGGGGTGCAGGGGGCAGAGCCCCCGCTTGGGTTTGGGACGAAGTCCCAACATATAAAGCTCCCGCACGGCGTTCGGAAGACCGCCGTGCCAATAACGCAGACACGGTAATTTGACGTACAATTACAGCCTTACGTTATACCGTGCTCAAATCTTGGGCTCACGTTGGAAAACGGAGCTGTGCTCCGTTTTCGGGGACATGGCAAGATAACGTGCAATTACAGCCTCACATTATACCGTGTCTATCGACCTCAGTTTTACATTGGAGAATGAGGCTGCGCCTCATTCTCTCGGACACGGTATGCAAACGTGCAATTACAACCTCACATCACACCGTGCTCAAATCTTGGGCTCACGTTAGAGAAATGGGCAACGCCCATTTCTCCGGGACACGGTAATTTGACGTGCAGTTACAGCCTAATATTATACCGTGTCCTTGTCCGCATTCACGCTGTACGTCTTCTTTCCGCCGTGCCCGCCGAAGATCTGCCACGTCCCCGCGCCGAGCCGCGCGAAGATCGCACGCCGCTCGAGGGCGCAAAGCCCCGGATCGGTATCGACCGAGGTCATCAGGATCGGCGCGTACCGATTGTACTGCGCCTGCTTCTCCGTCATATCCTTCATATTCACATACACGTCGCCGCTGAAAACGACGCGGTTCTCGTAATCGATCAGCACCGATTCCCCGGTCAGGTGACCGCCGCCGCCGCGGTACAGCTCAAAATGAAGATCGCCGAAATCAAAGCTGCCCGTCCGCGTGAGCACCTCACCGCCGTTCTCCT
>URSW01000227.1 GCA_900550625.1 uncultured Eubacteriales bacterium | reverse complement strand
TTTCGCTTCTGCGGACGGGCTCTGCACCGCCGCGGACGGTTTGTGATGAAAGAAAGGTTATAAGATGATACATCAGTACAAACTGAACGGGTACAACATAGTTCTTGACACCTGTTCCGGCTCCGTTCACGCCGTGGACGATGCCGCCTATGAGATAATATCCATGACGGACCGCGGATTCGGAGAGGATGAGATCATCTCCGCGCTCTCCGGAAAATACGACGGTGTCAGCGACGGTGATATCGCCGAATGTCTTTCGGATATCCGCACTCTTAAGGATGAGGGAAAGCTGTTCACCGAGGACACGTTCGAGCCGATGGCGGACGTGTTCAAGGCGAAAAGCGGGAATGTCGTAAAAGCGCTCTGCCTTCACGTCGCCCATACCTGCAATCTGAACTGCTCCTACTGCTTCGCAAGTCAGGGCAAATTCCACGGCGACCGCGCGCTGATGAGCTTTGATGTCGGTCGGCGCGCGCTCGATTTTCTCATTGAAAATTCGGGAACACGGCGGAATCTCGAGGTGGACTTCTTCGGCGGCGAGCCGCTCATGAATTGGGATGTTGTGAAGCAGCTCGTCATGTATGCGCGCAGCATCGAAAAGGAGAAAAAAAAGAATTTCCGCTTCACGCTCACGACGAACGGAATGCTCATTGACGACGATGTGATCGACTTTGCAAACCGCGAGATGTCGAACGTGGTGCTCAGCCTTGACGGACGCCGCGAGATCCACGACCGTCTGCGCGTCGATTACGCGGGACGCGGAAGCTGGGACACCGTCGTTCCGAAGTTCCAGCGTCTTGTCGAAGCGCGCGGCGGCAAAAATTACTATATCCGCGGCACGTTTACCCATGCGAATCCCGATTTCATGAAGGATATCGACGCCATGCTTTCTCTCGGATTCACCGAGCTGAGCATGGAGCCCGTGGTGTGCGCGCCGGATGAGCCGTATGCGCTTACCGCGGAGGATATTGAAACGGTTAAAGCACAGTACGAGCTTCTCTGCGACCGTATGATCGAGAGAAAACGCGAGGGCAAACCGTTCACCTTCTACCATTACATGATCGATCTGACGGGCGGTCCCTGCATCTACAAGCGCATTTCCGGCTGCGGCTCCGGCACGGAATACATGGCGGTCACGCCGTGGGGCGATCTCTATCCCTGCCATCAGTTTGTCGGTGATTCCTCGTATCTGCTCGGAAACGTGTACGACGGCGTGACGGCGGACAGTGTGCAGGAGGAATTTCGCTCGTGCAACGTGTACTCGCGCCCGGAATGTGCATCGTGCTGGGCGAAGCTCTACTGCTCCGGCGGATGCGCCGCGAATGCGTATCACGCGACAGGCTCGGTGCGCGGGATATACGAACCCGGCTGCGAGCTTTTCAGAAAGCGTATGGAATGTGCGATCATGCTGAAGGTCGCCGAGGAAATGTGACTGTGCTGCGGCGCGGCGCCGTGCAAACGGAGCCGCGCCGTAATTTATACGACCGATTCACTGCCGGAAAGGAACTTTGCCGATGGAAACTCCGATATGCGATTTTATCGAAGCCTACGCAGCGCGCGATCCCGTAAGAATGCATATGCCCGGACACAAGGGCGCAATCTTTACGGGACCTGAGAAATTCGACATAACCGAGATCACGGGTGCGGACGAGCTGTACGCCGCCGACGGGATAATCCGCCGAAGCGAACAAAACGCATCGGCGCTGTTCGGCTCGGCGGACACGCTTTATTCGACCGAAGGCTCGTCGCAGTGCATATGCGCCATGCTCTTCCTTGCTCTGCTCGAATGGAGGAAAACGCACCGCACGGCATCGGTCAGACCCGCGGTCATCGCCGCAAGAAACGTACACAAGGCGTTTGTCCGCGCCGCCGCGCTTCTCGACTTCGACCCGATATGGCTCAGCCCCGAGGATGAGGTGTATTCGCTCACGCGCTGCCGTGTCGGATGCGGACAGCTCGAACGCTTGCTCTGCGAAACGGGAGAGCGCGCCGCCGCAGTGTTTATAACAAGCCCCGACTACCTCGGGACGCTTGCCGACATACGCGCGCTGTCCGAAAGTGCGCATAAATACGGCGTGATGCTTCTCGTCGATAACGCGCACGGCGCATATCTCAGATTCCTGCCCGAATCGCTCCATTCGCTCGATCTCGGCGCTGACATGTGCTGCGACAGTGCGCACAAGACCCTTCCCGTACTCACCGGCGGCGCATATCTGCACATTTCGGAGATCGCGCCTGAAAGCCTCGCGGAAAACGCGCGGTACGCAATGGGAATGTTCGGCTCGACAAGCCCGTCTTACCTGATACTGAGATCGCTTGACGCTGCAAACGCATACATAGACAACGCTTACTCCGAACGCCTGCGCCGCTTCATCGAAAGGACGGACGAGCTGAAGCGCAGTCTGTCGGCGGCGGAATGGGTTGTCTGCGTCAGCGATCCGCTGCGCATCACGCTGTATACGCCGCCGCGCGGGACGGACGGACTCTCTCTTCTCGCCTATCTTGAGGAAAACGGCGTTTTCTGCGAATACGCCTCCCCCGAGCATCTTGTGATGATGCTCACGCCCGAGAATACCGAAGAAGAGCTTGAAAAGATAAAATCCCTCCTTATTTCATACGAAAAGCGCCCGCCGCAAATTCCGCCGTCGTTCACTCTGCCGGAGGCGGAGCGCGTGATGAGCGTGAGAGATGCCGCGCTCGCGCCGTCCGAGACGATCCCGTCGGCGG
>URSW01000226.1 GCA_900550625.1 uncultured Eubacteriales bacterium | reverse complement strand
ATTCATCGGTCGCGGTCGGCGCGATCGGATATATGCTCGGCGCGCAGATTCACCTTGCGGACGGCTCGGTGATAAACTATACCGCGGGACCCGCAGGCGCGTTCTTTGCCGTGCTTGTCGCCGCCGAGCTCGGAAAACTCGTATATAAATCGACAAAGGTCGATATAATCGTCACTCCGGTTACGGTGATCCTGTCGGGATACGGGATATCCCGCCTGATATGCCCCGCGATCGCGTATGTGATGTATTATCTCGGCGATTTCATAAATACCGCGACCGAGCTTCGCCCGTTTGCCATGGGCATCATCGTTTCGGTTGTCGTGGGTATCATTCTCACTCTGCCGATATCGTCCGCCGCGATCTGCGCGATGATCGGCATTGCGGGACTTGCGGGCGGCGCCGCAACGGCGGGCTGCTGTGCTCAGATGGTCGGCTTTGCCGTGATGAGCTTCCGCGAGAACCGCTGGGGCGGACTTATCGCGCAGGGGCTCGGTACATCGATGCTCCAGATGGGGAACATAATCCGCCGCCCGCAGATATGGCTGCCGACGATAATCACATCGGCGGTGACGGGACCGCTTTCGACCGTTGTGTTCAAGCTGAAGAACACCGGAGTTTCCGCGGGCATGGGAACGAGCGGACTTGTCGGTCCTCTCGGCGTGATCGGCGCCGAGGGCGAGATGGGCGCGTTTCAGTGGATCGGTCTCGTGCTGATATGCGTTGTGATCCCGGCAGTCCTTACGCTTGCGCTGAGCGAGCTTATGCTCAAGCTGAAGCTTTACAAGAGTGAGGATATGAAGCTCGATCTGTAAAGGTACAAAATAAAAAGCCGTTTCCGAAGCAGTCTCGGATGCTTCGGAAACGGCTTTTTTCTTTATGTTGCAGCCTTGCGCCGACGGTACGCACCGAATTCGGGGACGCGCCGTCGGATGTGCTGAGCGTCAGCCGATCTCGTCCGGGGAGAACGAATACTTCTTTCCGCAGAATCGGCACAGCGCCTCGATCGGCTGCCCGTCCGCCTTCATCTCGTCGATATCGGCGCGGGGCAGACCGCGCAGCGCGGACAGATACCGCTCGCGCGAACAGCTGCAGACGTATCCGCATTCGAACTTGTCAAACAGATCGAACGGTATTCCGTCGAACACACGCGCGACGATTTCCTCGCCGCTCACGCCGTCCTTTATCAGCTTTGACACGGACTCCATGGAAGCCATGTTCCGCTCAAGCGCGGGTACGATCCCCTCGTCCGCGCCCGGAAGAAGCTGTACGAGATATCCGCCCGCCGCGATGCAGCGCTTTTCCGTATCGGCGCGCACTCCGAGCGCACAGACGGTCGGCGTCTGCTCGCTTGCGGCGAAGTAGTTTGTTATATCCTCGGCGATCTCGCCCGATATGAGCGCGGCGCTTCCGATGTAAGGCTCCGCAAGCCCGAGATCGCGTATCACATAAAGCGTGCCGCGCCCGACCGCGCCGCCTACGTCAAGCTTGCCGCTTGCGTTCGGAGGAAGCTCGACACCGTAGTGATCGGCGCAGATGCGGACATTTCCGAGATAATCGCTCACGCAGATTATCTTTCCCGCAGGTCCGTCGCCGTCGATGCGAAGCGTGAGCGAATCCTCCTTGTTCTTCAGAAGCGATCCGATCAGCGATGCACCGCACATAACCCTGCCGAGGACGGCGGTCATTGTCTTTGAAGGTAAATGTATTTCCGCCATGTGCCTGACGGTGTCGGTGAGATCGCAGAAGGTTATCCTTGCGCTGCCGTCGGAGGTCATCGCGCGGAGTATGTATGACGTGTTTTCTGACATTTGATATAATTTCGGCTTTCGGCGGGCGAAAGCGTCCTTTCCTCTTTATCGTGACCGGAAGCATGACGGAGCGGCACCGCCGCACGGGTGCAGTCTGCTGTTTCCGATACGCAAATATTATAATCCGGCGCGGCTTTTTTGTCAACCGCCGTGTTCATCCGCTCTCCGCAGATTATTTTTGCCGCAGTACTACACAAACGGGATATTTTATGGTAAAATAGAATCGGATTTGTCGGGCGGCGGCGCAGATCTTGCCAGAGCGCGTTTTGCCGCCGCGTTACGAAAAATGTCCGCGTCGGCGGAAAGTAAATTCGGAAAACGGAGTTTTTATATGAAGCTTACAGAAGAAAAATCGCGCGATAATTATACGGATGCCGCCTCTTTTGCGATGAGCGCTTTCGGCGGAAGGCTCGGAGGCGGATACACCGACGCGGAATATCTCGACGCGCGGCGCAGCCGCGTGTTCGCCGTCGGAGGATTGCCGATGCGCGTTCCGGTCGCGCTTGCGCTTATGAACGATACGAGGATCGCGCCCCTGTTCGAGAACGACAGTGAATCCCACCTGATCATGTTCGGAAGCAGCATAACCCATACCGCGGGCGACGGCGCAGTGCTCCCGCTCGGCGAGACGGCGGAAAACGCCGTGCGCGAGACTGTCGGAGAATATCTCCGCGCCGCAGGCGAGCTCGGCAGCGACGGCGAGCACATTATCGATCTTAAGACCCCTGAGGTATCGACGCATTACAGGATAAACCTTCTCATCGGAAACAGGATCGGCTGCGAAAATCCGCTTATAACGACACCGAAGGGCGCGGTTGATGCTCTCGGCGGCGGATCGTTCCGCGCTCATGCGGACGAGCAGGTCACCGCGACCCGCGCGGTGCTCCAGCAGGAGGAAAACGGCGATCCTTCGAACAGGCAGTTCTACCTTGTCGAGAATG
>URSW01000225.1 GCA_900550625.1 uncultured Eubacteriales bacterium | reverse complement strand
GAGGTGATCGTCAGCGAGCCGGTATAGCCGATCGTCGCGCAGCTTCCCTCGTTTGAATCGGTGAGCGGCGAGGTGTCGGCGGTATCCCAGCTGTAAAATTCGAGTGTCCCGGTAAGCTCCTTTGCCGCCGTCTCCTCCGCATATGAGATCGGTGCGGCACAAAGGAGAAATGCGGTGCTGAGCAAAATGCAAAGCAGTGTCTTTTTCACGGTCGTAAATCCTTTCGGAAAAGTCGTTTTATATTTTCTTTGCGGAGGATGTATCTATCTTTCCGTGAACACGCTCATGATATGCGACCGCCGAGCGGATAAGTCCGGCGATCATATTGTTCGTGCTCTGCCCCTCTATCTGTGCAAGAGCCTCCGCCTTTTCGAGCAGTGCAGCATCAAGCTTCAGCGTGAAATCCACTTTCTGTTTCATGTATTTTTCCTTTCGTTTATGAAAAAACCTTGTCGTTTTCCAGATCCGCATTTTATAAAGCGCTCCTCGGGAAAGCGCGTCGCGGTCAATGCGAAAGCTGTCCGAGTGCAAAACGGTCTCTGTGTCGCTGTTTCATACTCCGCCGTCGGCGCGGAAATTCGCGCGTGAGGCTATGCCGAACAAGTCCTGCGCCCGCGTGATCCGGGGCATCATCGGTAATCTGCCCGTTATTTCCCGACGCAGAAGCGCGCGAATATTCCGGAGACTATTTCCTCGGAAACGCCGCGTCCGTCGATGCTGAGTATCTCGCCGAGCGCTTCCTCCGCGCTCGAGCAGGCTGCATCGGGCAATTCACCCGAGCGGAGCGCGCCGACCGCGCAGGCAAGAGCCTCCGTGGCACGGTCGAGCGCCGCCTTCTGCTGCGCGTTCCAGATCATGGCGCGGTCGGATATGTCCGCCTCGCCGGAATCGAAGAGTTCTTCGACAGCGCGTTCAAGTTCGTCCATGCCCTCGCCGGAGCGCGCCGATATGCCGACCGTTTTTCGGTGAAGTGCTCTGACAAATTCTTCATCCTCCGCGCTCATCATGCGCGAGAGATCGTTCTTATTGAGCACCGCGACCGTCAGGCACGACGGATGATCTTTCACGAAATCGCGCGCGAAAATCTTTTCCTCATCGGAAAGAGAGTCGGAGAGATCGTAGACGAAAAAAACAAGCGACGATGAATCCGCGCAGTCGAGCGCACGCTCGACGCCGATCGCCTCGACTCTGTCGGTCGAATCCCTCAGTCCCGCGGTATCGGAGAGAAGAAGCGTCACGCCGGCGAACGACACCGTTTCGCGCAGAATGTCCCTCGTCGTTCCCGCAATATCCGTGACTATCGCGCGCTCTTCGCCGCAGAGCCTGTTGTAAAGCGAGCTTTTCCCGCCGTTCGGGCGTCCGATTATCGCGCACGGAACTCCCGCGGCGATCGCGCTGCCCCGTCGGTATGTGGCGGACAGTGCTTTCAGCTTTTCTCCCGCGGAATCGAAAATATCCGCAAGATCGCTTTCCGATATCTCGCCGATATCCTCGTCGGGGTAGTCTATCGCGGCGTAAAGTTGAGACAGTGCGCCGGATATCATATCGGCGGCTTCGGTGACGGCGGCGGACAGAAGTCCGCGCTCGGCAGAGGATGCAAGCGAGGCTCTCTCCGCGGTATCCGCATCGATCAGCATTCCGACCGCCTCAGCCTCCGAAAGCGTAAGCTTTCCCGAAATGAACGCGCGCCGCGTGAATTCTCCCGCCGCTGCGGGGCGCGCGCCTGCGGCGAACACCGCCTCAAGCACCGCCGAGGTAACGTAAACTCCGCCGTGGCAGGTGATCTCCGCCATGTCCTCGCCCGTATAGGATGCGGGAGCGGCGAAAAACGTACATATTCCTGAATCAACGGTCGTCTTTCCGGAAACAATCCTCCCGTACACCGCGCGTCTCGGCGCGTCGGCGGGACTTGCCTTTCCTGCTGGGACAAACACGCGGTCAATAATCTCGGCGCTGTCCGGTCCGCTTATTCTTATCATTGCAACGCCGCCGCGTCCGTGAGGTGTTGATACGGCGGCGACGGTCTGCGTATAATTTTCAGACATACTTATCCTTTCTGCGGCTTTGCATCACACGGATCGAATCACAATCGGCAATCCGCCGCACGGCACACTCCGACAAAGCGCTAAAGTGTGCTGCCCGGCACGAATCGCACGGGAAGCGAAATCCGAGTATCCGTTCGCACGCGCTTCTCCGCACTTTCGCGTCATCGGCGCATCGGGCTTTCGGTCCGGCTTTCAGTCGCGTCACCGTCCGACTTACGCCGTGCGGGATGCGTCATTTCCGCTCGTTCTGCGCGGTCGCGCGATCATCCTTTTCGCGCTTTAAGCCTTCTCTGCACCGTCCGGCAAGCGGACAGCGGTCACACTCGCATCCGCGCGCTTTGCAGATATCCCTGCCGAAGAGCACCGCCCGATGGCAGAAATCGCTCTGCATATCCCGCGGGATCAGCGGATCCATTATCCGCTCGACCCGCGCCGGATCGCGCAGCCCCTCTTCGTAAAAGCCGATCTTTCCGCATATCCGCATAAAATGCGTATCGGCGACAATCCCGCCGAGCCCGTACACGTCCCCGAGCACGAGATTTGCGATCTTTCTGCCGACGCCGGGGAACGAGAGCAGCTCGTCTATATCGCACGGGATCTCGCCGCCGTATTCCCGGACCAGCGCGCCGATACAGGCCACGATGATGGCGATGACTTCCAGGGGGAACCCTACGGACTGAAGGCCCAGCGTCAATGTCACCATAACTACGCCGGGCATTC
>URSW01000224.1 GCA_900550625.1 uncultured Eubacteriales bacterium | reverse complement strand
CTCTCAATTGCTACTCTTTTTTTGATACTGTAACATATCTATTGTAATCGTACAAGACTTTATCCGAGTTTTTTCGAAAATGTATTGACAACGGCGAAAATGAGTGATACAATCGATATAAAGAAATAAAACCTGTGAGCGGGAGAAGTACCCGGATAAATATTCTCAAAGAGAGCCGCGGTCGGTGTGAAGCGGCAGAATATCTTCGGCGAATGGACCCGTGAGGGCTAACCTAAAATGCTTCGGCATAAGTAGGAGCGACGGGAGCCGACCGTAACATCGGCAGACGTATGAAGTACGTCCTGTTCAATAAAGGTGGCGCACAAGCACGGCTTTTGTCCTTTAGAGACAAAAGCCGTTTTTATTTCTTCCTACATCACAGGCGGCGGGAATTTTGCCGCGGAAAAGAGGAAAGCAAATGAATCCGACCGAAAAGCAGCTTGAACTGATAAGAGACCGCATCTCCGCGGCAAAAAGCCGCGAAGGAAGCCTTTACTCAAAGAAATATGCCGACATAGACGAGAGCACCGTCACGTCCGCCGAGGCATTTCGCGCCCTTCCCTTCACCGAGAAGAACGAGCTGCGCGAAGGATACCCTCTCGGAATACAGGCAGTGCCCGACGAGGAGATAGTCCGTATACATTCATCCTCGGGAACAACGGGTACACCGATAATAATCCCCTACACCAAGAAGGATGTAAACGATTGGACGCTGATGTTTGCGCGATGCTACGAAATGGCGGGAATAACGAAGCTCGACCGAATACACATAACCCCCGGATACGGTCTGTGGACGGCGGGGATCGGATTCCAGCTCGGATGCGAGAAGCTCGGCGCAATGGCGATCCCGATGGGTCCCGGCAACACCGACAAGCAGATCAGAATGATGATCGATATGAAATCGACCGTGCTTTGTTCCACTTCTTCTTACGCGCTCCTTCTTGCGGAGGAGATCGCCAAAAGAGGTGTCGGGGATAAGATACGCCTGAAGAAGGGTGTGATCGGCTCCGAAAGATGGGGCGACAAAATGCGTGCGCGCATTGCCTCGGAGCTCGGCGTTGAGCTTTACGACATCTACGGGCTTACCGAGATATACGGTCCCGGCATCGGCATAAACTGCTGCGCCGAGGGTCCGATGCACTATTGGGACGATTTCATCTATCTTGAGATAATCGATCCGAAGACCGGAGAAAACGTTCCCGACGGGCAGATCGGCGAGATAGTCATAACCACGCTGAAAAAGGAAGGCGCGCCGCTCATACGATACAGGACTCACGATCTTTCCCGCATCGTACCCGAAAAATGTTCCTGCGGCTCCCGTTTCCCGAGAATCGACCGCATAATCGGACGCAGCGACGACATGGTAAAGGTCAAAGGGGTAAACATCTATCCCGGACAGGTCGAGGACGTGCTCAAGGCGATCGGCGGAGTTTCAAGCGAGTATCAGGTGATGATAGATCATCTCGACGGAAAGGATATAATGACGCTCTTTTTCGAGACCGACGAAGGATACTCTCCGAAGGAGGTCGAGGCGGCGGTCGGTGAGGAATTCAAAGCAAAGGTCGGGCTGAAAATCATACCGAAAAGCGTCGCCATAGGCGAGCTTCCGCGAAGCGAGAAAAAGTCCACGAGAATATTCGACAACAGATATTGACATATCGCCCTCCGCAAGCCGGTATACCCGATCGGTCTGCGGACGGGCGATTTTGTTCATTTTTCGAAAAAATCCAAAAAGTCTGTAAGATTTTCAAGACTTCGCGGTCTTATTATACAGCACGGCAATGAAAAGACACGGAGGATACGATGGACAGTGATTTTGAAAAGGTATACAAGGAATATTTCCGCGACGTCTACCTTTACGCAAAACATCTATCGGGTGGAGACGAGCAGCTCGCCGAGGATATCACGAGCGAGACCTTCTTCCGCGCACTCCGCGCAGCCGGATCGTTCCGGGGCGAATGCAGCGTGCGCGCCTGGCTTTGCCGGATCGCAAAAAACTGTCTTTTCTCATATTGCAAAAAATCAAGCCGGGAATTTGCAGCGGACGACGACGTACTCGACTTGAAAGCCTCTTCGGACGAAGACCCCGAAAAGATCGTCATACAAAATGAGGAGGCCGAAAAAGCAAAAAAGCTCACCGCTTCGCTGCCGGAAGTGTACAGGAAGGTTTTCACTCTGCGCGCAATCGGTGACATGAGTTTCCGCGAGATCGGCAGGCGGTTCGGGAAAAGCGAAAATTGGGCATGCGTGACCTATCACCGTGCGAGAAAAATGCTCCGCGAAAATATGGAAAACGCCCGTCGGGAGAGCTGACGGAAAATCAAGCCGTGCGGATTTTATGCGGTCGCGGACCGCGGAAAGAGGGTAACAATGAGTATCAAAAACGAATGTGCAATAGTACGTGATCTGCTTCCGCTTTATGCCGAAAAAATGGTATGCTGCGAAACGGCGGAATTTGTGCGGGATCATCTCGAAGGCTGCGCGTCGTGCCGCGCGGAGCTTGAGCAGATCGGCTCCGGGCAATCCGACGAAAAAGAAAAAAACGACGAAATTCCCGCGGAAAATGACACCGCTCCGCTTGCGCGAATCGGGAAGACCGTTTTCAAAAGGAAAATGTACGCCGTGCTTATGACGGCGCTCATTCTTTCCGCGTTTCTCGTCTCGGTATTCGGATATCTTTCATCTCCGGAATATCTCCCGTATTCACCGGATACGGTATCCGTCGGCGAAACGGCGGACGGCGCGCTCGCCGTATCCTTCGGTGAAAACGTCACGGGATAC
>URSW01000223.1 GCA_900550625.1 uncultured Eubacteriales bacterium | reverse complement strand
AGGAGGCGTGAAGATGGCGAACAAGACGGCTGATGCGCGGGCAAAGTGCCCGTACTATCTCTCGGAGTCGCTCCTTCGGATAAGGTGCGAGGGCGCGGTCAGCGACGAGGTAGTGAGCGTGTTCCGGACGTTCACGGACAAGTGTGCCTTTTTTGAGAAGTACTGCGCGACGTTTCGGTTTGAGCACTGCCCGATGTATGAGATGATCACGGAGGCGGGAGAGGGGACGGGCGAAAGCTGACACGGGGATATGCGCGCGGGGGCGCGTACATATAAGGCGGCGCTGCCGGGGTACGGTCAGGGCTTTTTTCGCCGTGTCCGCGCTCGACAGCGCCGCAGGGGAATGGCGTATTGTCAAATAGAAACTTCACCATCGGGGGATAGCGTTAATGTGCCGCTGCACGTCCCCGACGCTTGGCTGCGGGCACTGCCCGCCGGGGGTCTTTTTTTATTTTCGGGAAAAATTTTTATATTTTTTGAAAGCGGCGCGGAGCCTTGATTTACGGGGCTTCGCGCCTTTTTTTATTTCCCCGCTTCAGCGAGAGGCGGGGAGAGAAAAACGCGCTTTTGCGGTAGAATCGCGGCGAAGGCAGCAAGGCGGGCCCGCGATGGCGGGGTCAGGGAGGCGGGAGGAGCTGCCCCTGAAAAGGAGGATTATATGCCGCGCGCGAAGAAATACAGAAGCGCCGCGTCGCTGATGCGTGCGGCGGAGAAATATTTCCGCTCGATCAGCCGGACGGAGGCGGTGGTCGAGCCTGTCCCGACGGGGAGGCTTGACCGCTACGGGCACGAGCTTGTCGAGATGAAGAAGGTGCTGAACGATGAGGGCGAGGAGGTGGCCGTGCGCCGCTTCCTCGAGCCGCCGCGGATCACGGCGATGTGCCGGAGCATGGGCATCTCGCGCACGACGTGGGCGAAATACGTGTCCGGAGAGGGAGCGGCGGACGAGCGAGAGGCTGAGGAGTGGCGAAACGTAGGCGAGTACGCGCGCGAGGTATGCGAGGATTGGCTGCGGGGGGAGCTTCTGACGCGGACGAAGGGAGTGACCGGGGTTCTGTCGGAGCTTCGGGCGAACTACGGGCACCGCGACACGGTGAGCACGGAGGTCGTGCCGTCGGGTTCGGCATCGCCGCCGACGCTTGCCGATCTGACGGAGGCGCTGCGCGAGCTGGGGGTCGTCATTGATGAAGGCTGAAGCGCTGAGCGAGCTCCAGCGGCGTGCCGTGCTGTGGTATTCGACGCTTCGGCGGACGTCGAACGACGTGTTCCTTCCGCTGTTCCACGACTCGCACAGGTGGCTTGTGCTGATGGGCGGCGCGGGATCGGGAAAGTCGAATTTCGCGGCGCGAAAGGTGATAGAACGGTGCATGGGCGAGCCGGGGCACAGATTCCTTGTATGCCGCAAGGTGGCGGCGACGCTCCGGGAGAGCTGCTATGCGCTGCTGTGTGCGGAGCTTGAGCAGTACTACCCCGCGTCGGGGATTCGGGCGACGGTATCGCCGATGCAGATACGCTTTCCGAACGGGAGCGTGATCCTGTTCGGCGGGCTTGACGATTCGGAGAAGCTGAAGTCGATCCACCGCATCACGTCGGTGTGGATCGAGGAGGCGTCGGAGTGCGACGAGTCGGATGCGGATCAGCTGAACCTGCGACTGCGCGACGAGAGCCCGTACTATCGCCAGATCATAGTAACGTTTAATCCGATTTCGGCGACGCACTGGCTGAAGAAGAAGTTCTTTGACCGGACGGCGGACAATGTGCGCACGGTGCGCTCGACGTATCGGGACAACCGATTCCTGCCCGCGGAGTACGGCGAGGAGCTTGAGAGATACCGCGAGACGGACCCTTACTACTATGCGGTGTACGCGCTCGGCGAGTGGGGTGTGCTCGGTCAGACGGTATTCCCCGCCGCGGCGGTGACTGCGCGGCTTGCGCAAATCCGCGCAGGCGCGGAAGTGTCGCGCTGCGGGCTGTATGTGTACGAGCAGAGTGCGGCGGGAAAGCCGTTCGGGAGGCGCTTTGCGGAGGCGGAGGACGGCTGTGTGACGGTCTGGGCGGCGGCTGAGCCGGGTGTTCCCTATGTGATCGGCGCGGACACGGCGGGCGAAGGCTCGGATGCGTTCTGCGCACACGTCCTCGACAACAGGACGGGCGAGCAGGCGGCTGTGCTTCGCATGGTGAACGGCGAGGCGGAGTTTGCCGCGCAGCTGTACTGCCTTGCATGCGAGTACAACGAGGCGTATCTCGCGGTCGAGGCGAATTTCTCGACGTATGTGAACACTGTTCTCGCGCAGTGGGGATATTCGAATCTTCATGTGCGCGAAACGGAGGACACGTACACGGGGCGGCTTCGCAAGTCATACGGATTCCTGACGACGGCGAAGAACCGAAATCTTATAATCGCGGAGCTTGTGACGGCGGTGCGCGGCTCGCTCGAGCTGATCCACGATGCGCGCACGCTTGAGGAGATGCTGACGTTCGTGCGCAACGAGGACTACCGCCCGGAGGCGGAGGCGGGGGCACACGATGATCTGATAATGTCGCTTGCGATCGCAAACCATGTGCGGCCGATGCAGCGCCGTGTTGCCGACGTGCCGGAGAGGGCGAAGGTCAGGTGGACGGCGGACATGTGGGAAGATTGGCGCAGCGCTTCGGCGGATGAGAAGGAGTATCTGCTCACGAGGTGGGGCGATCCGGGCATACGGAGATAAACGAAAGAGGTGATTTTGCATTTGAATGCACGAATGAGCGAGAGGGACGAAGCGCGGCTTCGTGAGTGGCAG
>URSW01000222.1 GCA_900550625.1 uncultured Eubacteriales bacterium | reverse complement strand
CCCCCCGTCGTAAAGCCGCGGATGAACATGATCCCCGCGCCGACGCCCATTCCGCCGCCGCCGGCAAGCGCGCACAGCAGCATATCGTTTGACATCGCCGGGATAAACGAGAACACGTCGATCGCAACGGACGAAACGACCGTTCCGATTATCGTTTTCATCATCGAGCGAATGCCGCTTTGACGGACGTTGATTATCAGAAGCGGAAGGTTTACCGCGATGACGATGATACCGATCGGAACATGGAACAGATAGTTCACCACGGTCGCGATACCGGTAGCACCGCCGATGATCAATCCGGGATGAACGAGGAAAGCGTTCATCGATATTCCGAACAGCGCGGAGGCGAAAATTACCGTCAGCGCCTCCGCAAAGACGGTGCGGGGGGATCTTTTGACGGACTTTGACTTTTCTCTCATAGCATCTCCTTTCCGCCCGGCGGCGGTAAAAATCTTATGTAAAAACCGAATCGACTTGCAGGATATAAGGAATTATCAGGGGACACGTTTCATATGATTTACAAGAAAAATAAAAACCGAAAGGAAAGACCAAAATGACGGACAAACGCTATCTCCCGGAGGGCGGGCTTTTCGGCACGCCGCAGAATACCGAGTACATATCGTCGCGCGAAATGCTCGAACGCGCAATGCGCGAGGGGCGGATACTTGAAGCGCTCGCCGTGAAGTGCGACTGTACCGAAATGACGCTCACGGTGGACCTCGGAGGAATGAACGGATACATAAAGCGCGACTGCGCGGCGTATTCCCCCGCCGGGGAGGAGATCAAGGATATCGCGGTGATAACGCGGGTCGGACACGCGGTTGCGTTTACAGTGACGGGATTTTTCACCGACGCCGACGGGCGGACGGCAGCGATGCTGTCGCGCGCGCAGGCGCAGAAGAGGTGCTTTGAGGATCGGGTGTCGCGCCTTGTACCGGGGGACATAATCCCCGTGCGCGTGACGCATCTCGAAAGCTTCGGCGCGTTCGTTGATATAGGATGCGGGCTTGTCGCACTCATGACCGTGGATACGCTTTCGGTATCGCGGATATCCCATCCGAGAGAGCGCGTCGCCGTCGGCGAGAAGCTGTGGGCGGCGGTCAGGGACGTCGGGGATAACGGATCGCGCATATATATGAGCCTGCGTGAGCTGCTCGGCACATGGGAGGAGAACGCCGCGCTGTTCAGCCCGGCGCAGACGGTCACGGGAACGGTGAGATCGGTCGAGGAATACGGCGTGTTCGTCGAGCTGATGCCGAATCTCTGCGGGCTTGCGGAGCTGCGCGACGGAGCCGCACCCGGCAAGCACTGCGCGGTCTACATCAAAAGTATTATCCCCGAAAGGATGAAAATAAAACTTATCATCATAGATACGGCGGCACAGATAGAGACAAGACCGCCGCTGCGGTACTTCGTCGATCCCGACCGCACACCGCATATCTCGGAATGGAGATATTCCCCCGAATGCTGCCCCCGCTTGATCGAAACCCGCTTCGGGGAGGGAGAGGAAACGGAGGGAACGGACTCAGGAACCTTTTGAAAAAAGGTTCCTGAAACCTCCAAAACCTTTTGAACTGGGGGGTATTGGGGCAAGACTTTCTCTCTGAAGAACACTTAAAATCGGCAGATAGCTTGTAAGTTTTGCTATACTTCGCAGATACAGGTCTCACGTTGGAGATTAGCGCCCGTACAAAGTCAGTCCTACGTCGGAAAACGGAGCGGTGCTCCGTTTTCGGGGACATGGTAAGTGAACGTACAAGTTAGGCTATATGTTATACCATGTCCTTTTGGCTGCGGGCACTGCCCGCCGACCTTATTGCTCAAATTTCTCCGCGATCGCCTGAGCGGCAGCCTTGCCGGCGCCCATCGCCAGAATTACGGTTGCCGCACCGGTCACGGCGTCTCCGCCGGCGTATACGTTCTCGCGCGAGGTCAGACCGTGCTCGTCCGCAACAATGCCGCCCCACTTTTGGGTCTCGAGTCCCTCCGTGGTCGATTTGATAAGCGGATTCGGACTTGTGCCGAGAGCCATTATCACCGTGTCGGCTTCAATGACGAAATCGCTGCCCTCCTTCGTCACGGGGCGGCGGCGTCCGCTCGCATCGGCTTCCCCGAGCTCCATCTCGACGCACTTCAGCGCGCCGACGGTTCCGTCCTCGCCCGCAAGTATCTCGGTGGGATTCGTCAGGAAGCGGAATACGATCCCCTCCTCCTTCGCGTGCTCGACCTCCTCGCGCCGCGCGGGAAGCTCCGCTTCGCTGCGGCGGTATACGATCGAGACCTCCTTCGCACCGAGACGGAGCGCGCAGCGCGCGGCATCCATCGCAACGTTTCCGCCTCCGACTACCGCAACGCGGGACGAACGGCGTATCGGCGTGTCGGAGTCCTCGCGGTATGCCTTCATCAGATTTACTCTCGTGAGGAATTCGTTTGCGGAAAGCACACCCGGGAGATTCTCGCCCGGTATGTTCATGAATTTCGGAAGTCCGGCGCCCGTGCCGATGAATACGGCTTCGTATCCGCGCTCCTCGAGCTCGTCGATCGAGAGGATCTTTCCGATGACCATGTTGCACTCGATGTCCACGCCGAGCTCGCGCAGACCGTCGATCTCACGGCGCACGATCTCCTTCGGCAGACGGAATTCCGGGATCCCGTAGACAAGCACGCCGCCCGGCGTGTGGAGCGCCTCGAATACCGTAACGTCAAAGCCGCGCTTCGCAAGATCGCCCGCACACGCAAGCGACGCGGGACCCGAACCGATCACCGCAACGCGGTGACCGTTCTTTTTCGGCTCGGCGAC
>URSW01000221.1 GCA_900550625.1 uncultured Eubacteriales bacterium | reverse complement strand
GCACGGCTGCGTCATTGACGGACTCGCAAAAATGCCCTTGCAAGCAAGCATTTTTGCATCGTGGTATAATATCTTCGGAGGTGTTTGCCGGGGAGGCAAACACCGGGGCGAATGCCCCTTTCGCGCATTCGCGCGACCTCGATATTGACGGCCTCGCGGAAATGTCCTTGCAAGCAAACATTTCCGCTCGTGGTGAAATAGGCGCAGAAACCACTCCGCAAGTCACCGGGGGCGGGAAGTCTCCCGAAGTCGGCAGCACAGGCAATATCTTCTGTGATGCGGCTCATGCGGACGGTGATTTCGGTGCCTCCGATGAGGATCGGACTGCGACGCAGGTCGGGCAGGCGGCGCACGGTTCTTATGTCGACGGGGAATCATGCGAACCGGAGCCGGACACGACTTTCGATCACACACACTGCTCCTTTGACGGCGGCGATGCGCCTATATATCCTATATATAATATGGGAAGAATTATTTTCCCGGCGGAAAAGCAAAAGGCGCTTTTCGCCTGCTTCGGAGGCTTTCGACCGGGTGAGATTACCGTTGATATGTTTATGGAACTTTGATTCGCTGTGATGCGGTATAAAGAAAGGCAGGTCATATTATGGTATATGTATTTCTTGCGGACGGCTTCGAGGAGATCGAGGCTCTGACCCCGATCGATATTCTCCGCCGCGCCGGAGTTTCAGTGACTTCGGTAGGCGTGACCGGCAAGACCGTCACGGGCTCTCACGGGATCTCCGTTGAGGCGGATATCACTGAAAGCGAAGCCGCGGACGCGCTCTCCCGCGCGGATATCGAAGCGGTCGTTCTTCCCGGAGGAATGCCGGGAGCCGACAATCTGAATGCATCGTCTGTTGTCGAAAAGTACATTTCGGCGGCGAAGGACTGCGGAGCGTTCATCGCGGCGATATGCGCGGCGCCGTACATTCTCGGCATTCGCGGAATGCTGAGCGGAAAGATGGCGACCTGCTTCCCCGGATTCGAGGACAGGCTCGAGGGCGCGCAGTACTACGACTGCGACGTTATACGCGACGGGGAGATAATAACCGGACGCGCGATGGGTGCGGCAACTGAGTTTTCGCTCGAGCTTGTTGACGCGATAAAGGGAGAAAGCGCGGCAAAGGAAATGCGGGAGAAGATACTCGCATGACGCCGTCTCCTTCCGTGAAGCAGCAGAAGAACGAGATACGCTCGCTTTTCCGCGAAAAACGGAGGAGCATGAGCCCCGGAGAGAGAAAAGAGCGCGACACATCCCTTGTAAACGCCGTGCTGTCGATGGTCAGCTTCCGATTTGCGGAGTATGTGCTGATGTACGCGCCGCAGCCGGAGGAGATCGACGTGACCGAAGTCGCGCGCAGAGCGCTCTCCCTCGGAAAGCGTGTGTTTTTTCCGAAATGCGATACGCTCAGCTGCACCATGGAATACCGCGAGATAAAGGATCTCGGCGAGCTTTCGCCGGGAGCGTACGGGATCTCGGAGCCGCCTGCGTGTGCGGCGCTGTACGAGCCGGATCGCATGGGAAAAAGTGCGCTGTGCCTGATTCCCGGTATAGTGTACGATCGACGCGGATACCGCATCGGATACGGGAAAGGGTTTTACGACAGATACCTTTCGGGATTCAGCGGATGCAGCGCGGGCGTGGTTTACAGCGACTGCATAATTCCCGCAGTCCCGCGCGGAAGATTTGATGTGAAGGTTGATATTCTTATTACCGAGAAGGGTGTGAGGATGACGAGTGAAAACTAAACCGACGGTTGCGGCGCCGATACTGCTTACGGCGGTGTTTCTGCTCTGCGCGATGATACGGCTGATTCCGCAGAATGCGTTCGGCGAGGGGAACAACCCGTATGTTTCCGTTTCGCTTTTGCAGCTTGCCGTGTTTGCCGTTCCGTCCCTTATATTCATGAAGCTGCGCTCGGACGGATACACAAAAAAGCTTCGCCTGCGGCTGCCGAAGCAGCGCCATGTGCTTTTCACGGTCAGCGCCGCCGTCGTTATGATACTTTCGTCGGTGCTGCTCAATTATCTCATGCTTTCGCTTTTTCCGGATTCGTACACATCGTCCGCACAGTCGTATATGTCCGCATCCTCCGGGAGCGTGCTCGGCGGGGTGTATGCGATAGTTGCGTTTGCGATCCTCCCGGCGTTATGCGAGGAATTTCTGTTCCGCGGAATAATTATCGCCGAGTACGAGAGCGTGGGAGTCGCCGCCGCAGTGCTGTTCTCGTCGCTCACCTTCGCAATGTCGCACTTCAGCTTTGTAAGGCTTCCGGTATATCTCTTTGCCGGACTTTGCCTCGCACTCATACTTTATGTGACAAAATCGCTTTTCGCCGCCATGATAGTACACGCGGCGTTCAACACGTTTTCAATGCTCGGTGAGGAGCTTTGCTACAGAATAATCCACCGACAGGGTGCAGTGATGTTCATATTCGCGCTTTCCGTGCTTCTTGCGGTTTTTCTGATAATATGCCTCGGTCAGGCCGAGAGAATATATTCCTACTACGGGGCGACGGACGCCGATTCTTCCTACCGCACGGAAAAGAAAAAACGCTTAAGTCCGGTTTCTGCCGTTCTTTCACCGCCTTTTCTCGCACTCTGCGCGCTCTACATAATAATGGGCGCGATATCCTGAGATTATTCGCAGACCAAGCGAAAGGAAATACCGATGGAAATAAACCCGAACAATAGAAATATACCCGCATCGGATGAGGGACGCACTCCCCCTCCGGTGCGCCGCGCGGTTCCTCCCGCATCTTCTGCGGGAGATCGCAGCGCATCGGAAGGCATCGGAAGAAAT
>URSW01000220.1 GCA_900550625.1 uncultured Eubacteriales bacterium | reverse complement strand
TCCGAGCCGAAGCGCTCCCGCGCGCCGCGCGCCATCTCAGCCGCGGTCTGTTCGCTCACCACGCCGTATTTTTCGACAGTCTCCGCGTCCACGCCGAGGACCGATGTTTTCGTATCCGTAGCGTATGTGACCGCGCTGCCGCGCAGGACTGCGGACGCGCCGGGTATGTCAGAGAGCATCTTTGCGCAAAGTCCTCCCGTTATGCTCTCGGCGAACGCTACCGTCCGTCCCGAATCGCAAAGGGCGCGAAATGCCGCGTATGCGCAGCTTTCGTATGCTCCGTTTTCTATGCCGTCCGACGCGAAGTAGATGTGTTCGCCGACCTCGGTCTCCCTCACGCGAGCCTCAAGCGACGCGATCATTTCCGCCGCCTCCGCTTCGCTCTGCGCTCTTGCGCTGATCCTCAGTCTTGTTTCGCCGCTCTTGCAGTACGGCGCGAGCGTCGGATTTGCGCCCGACGTCAGATCGCCGAGCACCTCGTCCACGCGGCTCTCGCCCATTCCGCAAACGTAAAGATTTCGGCTGCGTATGATCGCATCCGACCGCTCCTTTATATACGGGATCACGCTGTGCAAAAACATTTCGCGCATTTCTTGGGGCACGCCGGGCAGCATCACGACCGCACACGAATCCTTCTCGATTATCGCGCCGGGCGCGGTGCCGCATGAATTGTACAGCACGCGCGCTCCCTGCGGAAGCTGCGCCTGCTTGAGATTTCCGGGGCTCATCGGTCTGCCGCGCAGGCGGGCGCGGATGTTCTCCTCCGCCTCCGCGTCATGAACGAGCACAAGACCGAGAAGATCGGTAACCGTTTCCTTTGTGAGATCGTCGTCGGTCGGTCCGAGCCCGCCGGTGGTTATAACAAGGTCGAAGGAAGCGATGGCCTCGCCGATCACCGCCTTCAGACGCTCGGGATTATCCCCCACGGATGTGCTTCTGTAAAGCGGCACGCCGAGCTCGCGCAGTCTCGCCGCGATATACGCTTCGTTTGTGTTTACAATATCCCCGAGAAGAAGCTCGGTTCCGACGCACACAATCTGTGCCGATGAAATCTTCATTATTATATACCTTGGCTTTCGCGCGGAAAGCTCCCTTTCTGTCCGGCATATGCGAAATTTTACGTCCGTGATAGATCGGCGGCGGTGTTTCGCCTACGCATGGGTGCGCATGTCGGAGGCATCATGCCTCGCCGCCGTTTTCAAATCGTCCGCAGATGAGCGCGGGGCTCAGCGCACACTGTCGAAGAGCGAACAAAATCCGAAAGCACTTTCGCAAATTGCACCCGTACGGTATAACCTTTACGCTTTCGGGAATATACTAATATCGGCGCTCGCTGTAGCGAACGCGCCGCGCCGGGCAGGCTGACCACGCCGGGGTTTGCCGGGGCGCGGCTTTTTTTGTCCGTTTCTGCGGAATTTTCGGGTTTCAATCCATTTATTGGCGAATTATGTTCACATTTTAATTTATTTTCGGATCGGTGTCATGATAGGCAATTGTACAATTTGGTGTCAAGAGTTTTTGCGAAAAATTTCATTTTCTACAGGCTGAAATTGGATGAGCGGCGAAAAATCCGCAGTTTCGGCAGGGTTTTGAACAGGCTGTGCCATAGTGTCTGTTGAAAAGGTTCTTGATTTTCAGGGTTTTCAACAGTTTGAACAGGGTTTTCTACAGGTCGGAGGTCGAACAGTGTTGATATCCGACGATATTTTCCGTCGTGTTGCACATCGGTGCTTTTTTGTGCATATTCCACATTTGGGATTTCGAATATGTATTTTTTGTTACATACAGGTTTCCAATCGGTGGAAAAGCGTTTTTCAGATCCCGAAATACTTTTTGTCGAGCGATCTGAGCTGTATCGCCTCGGCGACATGCTGAGGCTCTATCGACTCCGAATGCGCAAGATCGGCGACCGTGCGTGCGACACGGAGCACACGGTCATACCCGCGCGCGGACAGATTCATCTTTTCGAATGCGGTTTTAAGAAGTCTGAGCGAGGCATCGCCCACCGCGCAGAACTCGCGTATTTCGCTTCGCGTCATCGCGGCGTTGCACGCCGAAGCAGACCCCATTCTGCGAACCGCAAGAGAGCGCGCGTCTTCAACTCTCGCGCGTATCTGCGCGGAGGATTCGGATTTTTCCTCCCTTGTCAGCTCATCGAAGGAAAGTGCGGGCAGCTCGACCTGTATGTCGATCCTGTCGAGCAGCGGTCCGCTTATTTTGGAGAGATATTTTTTGATATCCTCACGGCGGCAGGTACATTCTCTGATTCCAGAGCCGTAGTATCCGCCTCGGCACGGGTTCATCGCGCAGACGAGCATGAACCGGCTCGGGTATGTGACGCGACCCGCCGCGCGGGTTATCGTAACCTGTCCGTCCTCGAGCGGCTGACGCATGGACTCGGTAACCGCCTTATTGAATTCGGGCAGCTCGTCGAGGAAGAGAACGCCGCCGGAGGCGAGGGATATCTCGCCGGGCATCGGGATCGCGCCTCCGCCGACAAGCGCGGGCGCGGACATTGTGTGGTGCGGTGAGCGGAACGGTCTTACGGTCACAAGCCCGGATTCGGAATCGAGCGTACCCGATGCGGAATGTATCTTCGTGACCTCGACGGATTCCTCAAAGCTCATCCGCGGCATTATTGTCGGAAGGCGTTTTGCAAGCATCGATTTTCCCGTGCCGGGAGGACCGACCATAAGTATATTATGACCGCCTGCCGCTGCGATCTCCATTGCGCGGCGCGCGCGTTCCTGTCCCTTGATCTCGGAGAAGTCCGCGCCGTCCGAGGGAGGCGCGGAAAAGTCGGG
>URSW01000219.1 GCA_900550625.1 uncultured Eubacteriales bacterium | reverse complement strand
TTATCCGCTGCTTTTCGGACAGCGGGCGGCTTGTCATAATCGCCGTGAGCTTTTCATATTATCTACCAAACGAATTAAGGCAGCGTTTCTCGGCACCCCGGTAGATCGTGCGCCGCTGCCTTAAACCAAAGATTCGGCGGAGGAAATATGGATAAGCAGAACATACCACAGCTTATGACACCCGAGAAGAGTGCCGTTACGGTGCCGTATTGCGATATAACCGTATCGGACGAGGTGTCGGAGGAAATTTCACTTGCGGACTACTATCCCGAGGTGCGGCGCATTGTTTCGGTCAGCGCAAGAGCTATCCCGGAGGGAAAGTTTATGTCCGGAAATACGGTCGAGTGCGACGGAGCGGTTTCTTTTATTGTAACGTATCTCGGCGAGGACAGAACGCTTGCCGCGGTCCCGCTTACGGTCGCCTATTCCGTTCCGGTTGAATTGCCGGAGTGCCCGGAAAACGCGCTGCCGGGAGAGATATACACGGACTGCACGGTGGATTCTTCCGGCGCACGCGCGACCGATGCACGCAAACTCTCTCTGAAAGCGCATCTCAAAGTCCGCGTTTTCGGCGATATGCGCATAAAAACAGATGAGAAATACAGCGACGAAAACGGGCAGAAGCCGGGTACCGAGGATACGCTCTCTCTTGAGAAGCTCAGCGAAAAGCACACTACCGTGAGGCGCTTTTCGGGCGCGGTCAACGGTGAGGTCGGCGGAATGCTGCGCACAAACGGCAGCGTGAAGCCGCTCAGCGCCGACGCGGCGATAAACATTATCGATGCGCACGCCGCCGACGGAAAGATAAAAGTCAGAGCCGAGGCGGTAGCGTTTGTCCAATGCGTCGGCGAGGACGGACTCTACATCATGCTGAGGGCGAAGGAGCCGTTTGAGGAGGAGATCGACGTACCCTCCGCGCAGAGCGGCGATGCCGCATGCGCCTGCGGACGCGCGGCATCCGTATCGGTCACTCAGGAGGAGGGCGGACTTTCCTATACGGTGGAATATGACATTGAAGGCGAGTGTATGAGACCGGAAGAGGTATCGCTCTGCACAGATGTTTATTCGACCTCATATGATACGCAGGAGACATTCGGCGAATTCGAAATGTACGCACCGATCAAATGCTCGGTCCTCCATCTCACGGCAAGCGGCGGGGTAAAACGACGTTCGGCATCTTCGACGGGCGAATATGTGACGGGAATGAGCGCCGATGCGGTTTGCGAGAAGATCGATTTTTCGGACGGGCGGATGACGCTGACTGGAAGCGTCGGAATGCAGGCTGCGATCGCTGGAGACGGCGAGGTGTATCCCGAGGAAGGGAAATTCCCGTTTACCGTTTCCGCGGATATCCCTGAAACGGATATCTCCGATCCGGTGTGGCACGCGAACGTGTCGGTCGTCGATGTCGGCGCAAGACCCGGTGATAAGGAGATCGAGGCGAGCGCCGAGCTTTCGATAAGCGTTTTTGCGCTTGACAGAAGAAAGGTGAAGTGCATCGGGAATGTTGTCATAGATCATTCGAAGCCGAAAAAGCACGACAGCGCGCTGAAAATTTATTTCCCCGAAACGGGCGAGCGCGTGTGGGATATTGCAAAGAAATATTCTTCGTGCCGTCAGACGCTGTGCAGCCTGAACGGATGGAGCGAAGAAACGGCGGCGGTCGGTGACGGTCCCGTCGTGATAGGTTAGAAGGTCGGATTATAGTCTAAAAGCCGTGAATGCATATGCATTCACGGCTTTTGTATGCGGGCGATATTTCAAGCGCGTCATGAATAGAAAGCTCATACGAATCTTTCCGGGACAGAGTCAGCGCACGGTAAATTAACGAAGGAGATTTGTATTAATGCGAAATGTCAGCCCGTGCAGAAACGTGCGGAGTGCATATCCGTGTCGGCATCATGCTGTACGCAAAACTCAAAAAAGCACTGCCGCGCAGTGCTTTTTGGCTGGAGCAGGGTACGGGAATCGACCCCGCCTGTCTTGGTTGGGAACCAAGTATTCTACCGATGAATTAACCCTGCCCGTCTACGGATTTATTTTATCACCGATTCCGTTTTTTGTCAAGCCTCGGGAGAAAATTATCCTTGCATTCCGTTCGTGAAAATTCCGCAAAACGTACGGTATCTGCGCTTCTTTCGACGCACGGGATCCCGGAGAACTGTCCGTTGTCCGCCCGCAGTGCGCAAAAGGAAAAATTATAAAAATTATTTTCACTTTTTTGGCGGTATAATCTTGAAAATGCATGCACAATCATATATAATGTAGAATGAGGGAAAATGGTTCTGATTTTTCCGACTTTCCGTTTTTTTCTCGTTTTTCCCTCTCATGTCTGCTTCACCGCGTAGGCGGTCCATATAGAAATATTCAGTGAAAGGAACAAAGAAATGCCTATTTATTTCGTATGTCTCATGGGAATGGGAATAGTATTTGTGGGACTTATCTGCATAATTCTTATCTGCATGGCGGCGAGTGCGATCATTCGCGCAATGGAATCCGGCAGCAAGACTGAAGCAATTTCTCAGTATGCCGGAGCAGCAGCCGCGCCCGCAGCTCCCGCCTCCGAGCTTACCCCCGAAAAGCGCCGCGAGATGATTGCCGCGGTATCCGCAGCCCTTGCCGAAGAGCTCGGAAAAGACGTATCTGCGATAAAGATCACGTCATTCAAGAAAATCTGAATTTATAAAGCCGAAAGGATAAAATCATGAAGAAATACAAAGTTAACGTAAACGGTACAATGTACGAGATCACCCTCGAGGTCGCAGATGAGTCCGAGGTGAAGTCCGCGCAGGCTTCCGCGCCCGCGGCAGCTCCCGCACCGG
>URSW01000218.1 GCA_900550625.1 uncultured Eubacteriales bacterium | reverse complement strand
TTCTTCATGAACAAGGGAGTCTCGGACTTCTTCTTTATGTCCGATTCGCTTGAGCTGCTTGCAAAGGCGAAGGGATTTTATCCCGCCTCTGGCGCGATCGCGGACTACAGAAAGGCATTTGACAGCGTTCCCGACCGCGAAAAGCTTTCGAAGATCGTAACGGAGATGAACATCGCCTCCGCCTCCGTTGCGCTTTTTGCAGACGGATGCGTCACGCCCGAGACCGCACGGTATCTCTACGGTCACTTTATCCTTTCGTGGGTAAACACAGCCGGAGAGATCGATGAAGCCGAGGCGCTGAACGTGATCCTTTCGGGTGCGTTTGCCGCGGTAAGCGACAGCACGGATATTCTCTACAGGGCGGCGACAGATGACATTATGCCGAACACCGTCACGCGATTCCCGCTCAATATCGGTCATCGCGGAAGCCCGAATCACGCACAGGAAAATTCCGTGGAGAGCGTGCTGACCGCAGACCGCGAGGGCGCGGATGTTGCCGAGATCGATATATATTTAACGACGGACGAAGTCCCGGTCATACATCACGACCCGACGATCAACGGCGTTGATATCGAAGGTATTGATTTTGCTTCGCTTCGCAGCATCGCCGATAATATAGGCAAATCTGTTCCGACGCTCGCCGAAATTTTTGATGCGGTCGCCGATTCCGATATAGAATTTTTCCTTGAGATCAAGAGCGCGCAGACGAACACCGCAAAGCGTATCGCCGAGGTTATCCGTCAGTATAAGATGGAGAGCAGATGCAGCATAATCTCCTTCAGCGCCGATCAGCTCCGTTTTGTAAAGGAAGCCATGCCCGGAATCAGCCGTTCGCTGCTCGTCGGCGATTGGAATGACGGCGATATATTCGGAACTGCGGTAAACCTCGGCATGCAGGTGCGCTCCGAAGGATGCGGGTTCGATATCAAGTATGTGATCAGACCTTCGTCGTTCGATGAAATGGTCATTGAGGCTCATTCGCGCGGAGTTGCGGTGGCGACATGGACGTTCTATAACGCGCAGACGCTTTTTGAGTATACCGCAAACGGAAGCATGCTGCTTACCACGGACATTCCCGACATTCTCGGGGCGTTCTATCGGAGACTTGATGTTGAATTGATCAGCACGGAGGTCGGTACCGGAGAGGCGATCGAGTACAAGGCAAGAATCGCAAATATCCCGGGAGATACCCGAAAGGCTTCAAAGGTCGAGGTTACCGTGCCCGGAGCCGAAGGAAAGTTCACGCCGGACTCCGGTTCGCTGACCTTCACGGAGCCCGGCGAATATACGGTGTATTTCAATCACACCGTGAATCTCGATAACGATTTTCAATATGCTCTTTGCTCGGGACCGATCCGCGTAAGCGTATTTCTCAAAGGGGACGTGAACAGTGACGGCAGGGTCGGCATGCTCGATATCGTCACACTTATAAGATATCTTTTCGGCTGGGACGTGAAAATTTCCGAGAAGGCGGCGGACATGAATTCCGATTCGAATATCGGCATGGCGGACCTCGTTCTTCTCATCCGCGCGACGGTTTAACGGAAATTGACGGCGCGGCATCATCGGCACACACGGCGTCCGCCCGGACGGATAACGCAAATTTTTGCGTTCTTTCCGAAAAACGTATTGTCATTTCCGAAAAAGCGTGGTAGAATAAAAAGAGATTGAAAAACTTTTCTGAAAAGGAATTTGAACAATGACAGTTTCTGAACTTAAGAACAAGGTGCTCTCCGGCGAATTCGATGCGAAGTTTGCCGCAGAGTGCGGAATCGGCGCCGACCGCGCCGACGCAAACCGTGCGCGCGTTGCCGCGGCGATCGATGCTTTTGCCGAGATCTACGGAGCGGACCGCGACGGAGTTGAGCTTTTCTCGGTCGGCGGACGCAGTGAGATCTCCGGAAATCACACCGACCACAACCACGGACGTGTTATCGCTGCGTCGATCAACCTCGACATCATCGCCGTTGCCGCAAAGCGCGACGACGGAGTTATCCGCGTAAAGAGCGAGGGATTCCCGGAGGACGTTGTTCCCGCAGAGTGCGCCGAGGCTCCCGATGAGTCCAAATTCTTCACCTCCGCGTCGATCATCGCGGGAATGGAGAGAGCGTTCCTCGATGCCGGATACGCAGTCGGCGGATACGACGCATACACGACCTCGAACGTGCTCAAGGGAAGCGGACTTTCTTCCTCTGCCGCATTTGAGGTCATGATCGGAAATATTCTCTCCCATATGTACAACGGCGGCAAGGTTGACAATGTTGAAATCGCAAAAATGGCGCAATTCGCCGAGAACAAGTTCTTCGGCAAGCCGTGCGGACTTATGGATCAGACCGCCTGCGCGGTCGGCGGATTCATCACCATCGACTTTGAGGATCCCTCATCCCCCGTTATCGAGAAGCTCGGATTTGACCTTGCAAAGGAAGGATATGCGCTCTGCATTGTGAACACGGGCGGCAACCACGCCGATCTGAACGAGGATTACGCCTCCGTTCCCGCAGAGATGAAGTCCGTTGCACATGAGTTCGGACGCGAGGTTCTCCGCGGACTTACCCAGAAGGATATCATCGACAGAATTCCCGAACTCCGCGAGAAGGTCGGCGATCGTGCCATCCTCCGCGCTCTCCACTTCATTGCGGAGAACGATCGCGTAGGCGAGCAGGTCGAGGCGCTCAAGGCAGGCGATCGCAATGTATTCTTTGAGGGTGTCATGGCTTCGGGAAGATCGAGCTATCAGTACCTCCAGAACGTATACACCACGAAGAACGTGTCCGAGCAGGGACTTTCTCTCGCGCTTTGCGTGACCGAGGCATTCCTTTCAGGTAC
>URSW01000217.1 GCA_900550625.1 uncultured Eubacteriales bacterium | reverse complement strand
CCGTGTATCGGTAAGCTGCCGGCGGGTCTCCGTCAACGGAACCGAAGTTTCCGTGACCCTCGACGAGAGGATAACGGAGGGAGAACGGCTGCGCCATTCTGACCATCGTGCCGTATACCGATGAGTCGCCGTGCGGATGATAGCGTCCGAGCACGTTACCGACCGTCGTCGCGGATTTGCGGAACGGCTTGTCGTAGGTGAGGTTGTCCTCGTACATCGCGTAAAGCACACGGCGCGCGCCGGGCTTCATTCCGTCGCGGACATCGGGAAGCGCACGGCTCACAATGACCGACATCGAATACTCGATGAAGGATTTCTTGACCTCCTTCTCCATGTTTACCGGTATTATCTTCTGATCGGCAAACTCAAGAGATTCGTCTTTTAGATCGTTTTTCTTGTCTTTCATTTACAGTCCTTTCTTACGGAACGGGAAAGAGTAACGGAGGATGACCGGGGAAACCCCTTTTTACAAAAAGGGGATTTCCCCGTGACCTCATGCTTGCGGGCTTCGCCCGGAAGCTCTCAAAAAATTTTAGACTAAAGGGTATTGGTGTAGGAACTTTCTTTCGGAAGGTAGCTTAAAATTTCAGTTGAACTTACTGACACAGGTTTTACGTTGGAGAAATGGGCGTTGCTCATTTCTCGCGGACACGGTAAGTTGACGTGCAACTACCGACTAATGTAATACCGTGTCCTTTTATACGTCTATATTCTCGGCGTATTTGGCGTTCTGCGCGATGAATTCGCGGCGCGGCTCGACCTTGTCTCCCATAAGAAGCGAAAACGCTTCGTCGCAGGCGATCGCATCCTCGATCTCCACCTTGAGTATCGTGCGCGATTCGGGGTCCATCGTCGTCTCCCAAAGCTGCTCCGCGTCCATCTCGCCGAGACCCTTGTATCTCTCCGCCTCAACTCCGTTTACGCCGAGCTCCCGAATCTGTGCGTCGCGCTCGTCGTCGGAGAATGCGTAGCGGATGTTCTTTCCCTTGAATACCTTGTAAAGCGGCGGCTGCGCAAGGTAAATATGCCCGTCCTCGATCAGCTTTTTCATGTGGCGGAAGAAGAACGTGAGCAGCAGTATCCGTATGTGCGATCCGTCTACGTCCGCATCCGCCATGATGATTATCTTGCCGTAGCGGAGCTTCTCAATATCGAAATCCTCGCCGATGCCGCAGCCGAGCGCCTGTATTATCGGAATAAGCGACTCGGTCGAATAAACCTTGTCGAGGCGGGATTTCTCGACGTTCAGAACCTTTCCGCGGAGCGGAAGTATCGCCTGAAAACGGCTGTCGCGTCCGCTCTTTGCGCTTCCTCCCGCACTGTCTCCCTCGACGAGGTAAAGCTCGGTCACGTCAGCCCTTCTCGACTGACAGTCGGCAAGCTTTCCGGGAAGCGTGCTTCCTTCGAGCACGCTCTTTCGCCGCGTGAGCTCTCTCGCCTTTCTCGCCGCCTCGCGGGCGCGGAATGCCGCAAGCGATTTATCGAGCACCGCGCGCGCGACCGCGGGATTTTCGTCGAAGTATTCCGAAAGCTTCTCCGTCACGATGTTGTCAACGATCGTTCTCACCTCGGAATTTCCGAGCTTCGCTTTCGTCTGGCTTTCAAACTGCGCGTCCGGCAGCTTCACCGAAACCACCGCGCACAGTCCCTCGCGCGCGTCCTCGCCCGAGAGATTCTTGTCGGCATCCTTCAGGATTCCGTTCTTTCTCGCGTAGTCGTTCAGCACCTTCGTGAGCGCCGTTTTGAATCCGGTCTCGTGCGTGCCTCCGTCGATCGTTGACATATTGTTAGCAAACGTCACGATCGTTTCGTTGTAGCTGTCGTTGTACTGCATCGCCACCTCTGCGGTGATGTCTCCCTTTTTGGCGATCATGTAGATAACATCGGGGTGGATCACCGAAGCGTGCTTCAGCTTATTGAGATGCTCGACGAAGGAGCGGATTCCTCCCTCGTAGCAGAGATCGTACGTTTCGTATTTCGAGGATTCGCTCGAGCCGGTGCGGTCGGATGAAAGTATGTTCTCCGCGCTCAGCTCCTTTTCCTCGTCCTCTTCGGCGGCGGCGGTTTCCTCGGTATCGGTATTCTCCGCCTGCTCGGCGAATACGGAATAATCAACCTTGTCCTCCTCCGACAGCTCCTTTCTCATGTCGGTGAGAACTATGCGGAGCCCCGCATTCAGAAACGCCTGCTCGCGCAGACGGTTGAGAAGCACCTGCGTGTCAAACTCCGTCGTTTCCTCGAATATCTCGGCGTCGGGCTTGAACGTGACGGTCAGTCCGTGACGTCCGTCAGCGGGTCCGACGTGGGTAAAGCCGCGCGCGGTCTTTCCCTTCTCGAAGCGCATCGTATA
The DNA here is from genome assembly GCA_900550625.1 of uncultured Eubacteriales bacterium. GTDB lineage: Bacteria > Bacillota > Clostridia > Oscillospirales > CAG-272 > UMGS1312. The sequence continues at coordinate 493 of URSW01000217.1, read as the reverse complement.
CTCTTCGCCGTCGTAGAAGTTATCGACCTCCATCCATTCGGAAAGAGCGTTCACGACGGACGCGCCGACTCCGTGAAGTCCGCCGGATATCTTATATCCGCCGCCGCCGAATTTTCCTCCCGCGTGAAGCACGGTAAACACGACCTCAAGCGTCGGTATGTTCATCTTGTGGTGCATCGCGCTCGGCACGCCGCGCCCGTTATCGGATACGGTGACCGAGCCGTCGGGATTCACCGTCACGTCGATCCTTGTGCAGTATCCCGCCATCGCTTCGTCGATCGAGTTGTCCACGATCTCGTAAACGAGATGGTGAAGTCCTCTCGAGGATGTCGTACCTATATACATACCGGGGCGCTTTCGGACTGCTTCAAGTCCTTCGAGCACCTGTATCTGATTTTCATCGTAATTCTGAACGTTCGGATTGTTTGACATATTATGCTTTACCCTGCCTCCGCTGATTATTTCGTTCTTTTATCCGTGTATCGCACCGCGG
>URSW01000216.1 GCA_900550625.1 uncultured Eubacteriales bacterium | reverse complement strand
AACCTATGACCCTCTGCTTGTAAGGCAGATGCTCTCCCAGCTGAGCTATGCTCCCGTACTCCGTCGCTCTCGGCGACGATAATTATTATATCATAAGCCGATTTCTTTGTCAACACTTTTTTTCACTTTTTCGGAAATTTTATTTTTCGGTGTCGGACACGGTATTTTGAAGAAAAAATCCGTGCTTGGAGGGCGGATGTGCTGCGGGAAATCTCCGAGGAATCTCCCGAAAAATCACATCGGCGAAAACCGTTCCGATTCGATCCTAATATGGGTATCTGCGCAGTCGGGGCAATTCCGTGTCCGAAAAGCCGGACGGCGGTATTATTCCGTGAACAAGCTTCGGTAGATATCCGCAGCCGCGAACAGACTCGCCCTTTCCGGCGCGCATGCCGATCCCGCATCCGAAACGATCCGCCCCCGAAAACACGGTAAGCGTATATGCCGCCGGTTGATCGCCGCGGCGTATTTTCTCCGCATAATGGAAAGGTCATGGAAAACCGCACGGCGGCAATGCCTCCTCAACAATGTCCGCTTCCGCTTTCGATTCCGTGAAAATGCGCCGCCGTCCGGAAAGCGCGTACTTGCCTGAGCTTACCCGTTTTTTCTTCCTTTAATAAGGCTGAGGAAAGCTATTGACTTTTTTTTTATGCTGTGATATAATTTCATCTATAATAATGTAGCAAAGGCTGTGAAGGAAAGAGTAGCATATTGCTGCCTCAAAGCGATCCGGAGACGGTGTGAGTCCGGAAGGCTTATATATGTGAAGATCATTCCCGAGCCGCAGAATGAAAGCCGCGGCTGCGATGCGTTTTCCGCGCCGCAAGTCTGCGAAGCATACCGTTCCGGAGAGTCTCACGCTCTGCCGCGACCGTGCTTCGGCAAGTAGTTCCCGCCGGTGCCGCACCGTTACAGGCGGCGCATATAGATTCCGTATGCAGGCGGCGTTTTCCTTCGTCCTTTTTACGGATGAAGGATTTTTTATTTGCAAATAAAAACCGAAAGGATTCAGGTAATATATCATGTACAGAAAGGTATCGACAAGTCTCGATCCCACTGAACGCGAACGCGCGGTTCTCGATTTCTGGAAAGAAAAAAAGATTTTCGAGCGTTCCATGGAAATGCGCGACGGCGCACCGAAATACACCTTCTATGACGGTCCCCCGACCGCGAACGGCAAGCCCCATATCGGGCACGTTCTCACCCGTGCCATAAAGGACATGATCCCGCGCTACCATGCGATGAAGGGCGCATATGTTCCCCGCAAGGCAGGTTGGGACACGCACGGACTCCCCGTCGAGATCGAGGTTGAAAAGCTTCTCGGACTTGACGGAAAGGAACAGATAGAGAAGTACGGTCTCGAGCCGTTCATCGAGAAGTGCAAAGAGAGCGTCTGGAAATACAAGGGGATGTGGGAGGATTTCTCCGACACCGTCGGCTTTTGGGCAGACATGGACAACCCCTATGTAACGTACCACAACGACTACATCGAATCGGTGTGGTGGTCGCTCAAGGAGATCTACTCAAAGGGACTCCTTTACAAGGGCTTCAAGATCGTGCCTTACTGCCCGAGATGCGGAACTCCCCTCTCCTCCCATGAGGTAGCTCAGGGATACAAGGATGTCCGCGAACGTTCGGCAATCGCCAAATTCAAGATCAAGGGCGAGACCGCTTACTTTCTCGCATGGACGACGACCCCGTGGACTCTCCCCTCAAACGTTGCGCTCTGCGTGAATCCTGTCGAGAAATACGTCCGCGTAAAGCACGGCGATGATGTATTCATCCTTGCAGCTGCGCTCTGCGACCGCGTTCTCGGCGAAGGTCAGTACGAAGTCATCGCCGAATATGTCGGAAAAGATCTCGAATATACCGAGTACGAGCCGCTCTTCAATTTTGTTTCGCCCGCCGAAAAGTGCTGGTATGTCACCGTCGCGGACTATGTAACGATGGATGACGGTACCGGCATAGTCCACATTGCTCCCGCCTTCGGTGAGGACGATGCGGTTGTCGGACGGCGCTACGGGCTCCCGCTCGTTCAGCTTGTCGACCAGAAGGGCGAGATGACCGCCGAAACGGATTGGCCGGGTGTGTTCTGCAAGGATGCCGACAAGCTTGTGCTCCGCAACCTCAAGGATCGCGGACTGCTGTTTGCCGCTCCCGAATTCACTCACAGCTATCCGCACTGCTGGAGATGCTCAACCCCTCTTATCTACTACGCAAGAAACAGTTGGTTCATCAAGATGACCGCCGTGCGCGACCGTCTGATAAAGAACAACGAGACCGTCAATTGGATTCCCGAGTCGATCGGCAAGGGACGCTTCGGCGACTGGCTCGAGAACGTGCAGGATTGGGGCATTTCCCGCAACCGCTATTGGGGAACTCCTCTCAACATATGGGAGTGCTCCTGCGGAAACATCCATTCCGTCGGTTCGATAGAAGAGCTTCGCACTCTCGCGCCCGACTGCCCCGCGGACATTGAGCTCCACCGCCCCTTCATCGATTCCGTGACCTTCAAGTGCGACAAGTGCGGCGGCGAAATGCACCGTGTACCCGAGGTCATCGACTGCTGGTACGACTCCGGCTCCATGCCGTTTGCTCAGTACCACTATCCCTTCGAAAACAAGGAGCTGTTCGAATCCCAATTCCCCGCCGATTTCATATCCGAAGCGGTCGATCAGACGCGCGGATGGTTCTATTCGCTTCTTGCGATCTCCACGCTTCTCTTTGACTGCGCACCCTATAAAAACGTAATCGTTCTCGGTCTCGTCCAGGACGAGGACGGTCAGAAGATGTCGAAATCAAAGGGCAACGCAGTCGATCCGTTCGACGCTCTGAAGCGTCACGGCG
>URSW01000215.1 GCA_900550625.1 uncultured Eubacteriales bacterium | reverse complement strand
AAAATAATCCTCTTCGCAATTGTCACGAATCTGCTCCTGAATGTGCGTGAGCGAGATTATGTGCACGCGGATCTTTCCGCAATACTCGCAAAGCTCACGTGCAAGTGTTAGAACCTTTTCTCTTGCGCGCTCGTTCGTGTACGGAATGCTTTCAAAATAAAGTGCATCTATCGTCATTCCGCGCCGCGCCATCATATATCCCGCGACCGGACTGTCGATGCCTCCCGAAAGAAGGAGCAGTGCTCGACCGGACGAGCCGATCGGGATGCCCCCGGCGCCTCTGTCCTGCCCTGCGTGGATATACGCTTCCTTCTCTCTGACCTCGATCCTTACTGTAACATCGGGAGCGTCCATTTTCACCTTAAGTCCCGGGAGCGCTTCGAGTATTGCGCCGCCCGCCTCGGCGGCAAGTTCGGGAGATTTCAGCGGAAAGGCTTTATCCGAGCGCTTCGCCTCGCACTTGAAAGTTTTCGCGCCGTCGAGCTTATTCGGAAGATATTCGGCGCAGGTTTTCAGTATGGCGTCAAGCGTTTTTTCGCACGCCGCGGCGCGTGTGACCGAAGCAAAGCCGAACACCTTCTTTATCTGAGCGTACATATCGTCAAAGGCATCTATCGCCTCGCTGTCCTCCGGCTCTATAAACACCGTGCTCTGAGCGTATCTGACAGAATAATTGCCGATATGCTTTGCGCGCCGCTTTATCTCTCTGAGAAGAAGCGCTTCAAAGTGAGCCTTGTTTGCGCCCTTCAGTATTATTTCACCGTATTTGCAAAGAATTACTTCCTTCATATTCGTCCTCTCAGCTTCCGGAAACGAGCACTTTTACACCTGAGGTGCTGAGTATTTCAAGCCATTTATCGCAGAAATCGCGTCCCTTCGGGATGCTTTCGTCGGTCTCACGTCCGAGGCTTTTGTTCTTGCCGACTCCGAGATTGTGATACGGCATTATTTCCGCATGATCGAACCGCCCCGCACGAGCTTTGAGAAAATCGCGCAGGAGCGCAAGATCCTCGTCGGTATCGTTATATCCCGGAATAAGCGGCATCCGTATGATTATATCGGCGCCGAGTTCCATGAGCATCTCAAGATTTCCGTGAATTTTCTCCGTGCCGACTCCGGTAAATTTCTTATGCTTTTCGCTGTCGACCTCTTTTATATCGAACAGAAACAGGCATCCGAGCTCGTGTGCACGGCGGTAAAAATCGGCGCTGCCGATTCCGCAGGTCTCCATTGCGGAGGTTATGCCCTTTTCACGCACCGCCTCGATCAATGCAATCACGCCATCGGGCTGCATTGCCGGCTCACCGCCCGAAACCGTCATTCCGCCTCCGGAATTCTCGTAAAACATTTTATCCTTTACGACCTCAGCGACGATCTCATCTACCGTTCCGAGCTTTCCGCACACGCTGTTCACATAATTGGGACATACATCGACGCATTTTCCGCACACGGTACATTTTTCGCGGTCGAATATGACCCTGCCGTTTTCGCTGCGGAAGCGTGCGCCGCACATATCAAGGCAGCGTCCGCAAGATGTGCATTTATCCGATTTGAACATAAGCTCGGGGAAAGTATTCTGCGATTCCGGATTATGGCACCAAAGACATCTGAGCGGACATCCTTTCAAAAAGACGTTGGTGCGTATTCCCGGACCGTCGTGAAGGCTGAATTTCTGAATATTGAAGTAAGAGAGAGTCAAAGTTTTCACCCGTACCGCATTCGGCGGTTCTTTTTATATTTGATAGATTGTTCGTGCTATTACGTTATCCTGGAGATCCTTGGGAAGATTCACAAAATAATCGCTGTATCCGCCCACGCGCACTATGAGATCGCGGTGCGCGTTGGGGTTCTTCTGCGCGTCAACAAGCTCTTCGGGAGACACGACGGTCACGGAAAGCTGCTGTCCGCCGTTTCCGAAATACGATCTGTAAAGCCCGAGGAAAGCCTCTTCGCCCGCCGCGGAATTGAACAGCTCCTTATCGAATTTTACGTTCAGTATAAATCCGCTTGTCGGAAGCGTGTGGTCAAAGCTGAGGCAGGATTTGAGAAGCGCCGTGGGGCCGTGCGTATCGGCGCCGGGAGTCGCCCCGATGGAATCGGCAAAAAGCTCTTCATCTCGGCGTTTTCCGTTCGGCAGAGCCGAGGTCGCACGTCCGTTTGAAGGCGCGCGGGTGAAGGGCGAGCATCCGCCTCCGAAAAATCCGCCGCGGAAGGTGGGTATCGAGAGAAGATGCTTATTAAAATGGTCGATGACCTCGGCGCCGAGCGAATCGACATAGTCTACGTCGTTGCCGAACCGGAGCTCACTGTTCTTAAAGGTACGGTACATTTCGTCGTAGCCCTCGAAATCGTGCTTCAGGGCATCGACAAGCTCCGCCATTGTAAAGCGTTTATCCTCGTAAACGTATTTCTTCACTGCTGCAAGCGAATCTATCGCATCCGCAACGCCTTCGGCGAGAATCTGACCGTGACCGTAAATCGGACCTCCGTTTTTGTATTCTCTGCCCTTCTCGATACATCCCTCGATGGTCGCCGAGCGGAGCGGCGACGGGAAATGCTCAGCAAGCACGCGCTGGCTCTTATTCGACATTTCCGCCGCGACATCCGTCATATAATCGAGCTGCTTTATGAATGCGGCGTAGAATTCGTCGAAGGTTTCAAACGAGCAGGCATCTCCGGTTTTTATGCTTAGCTGCTGTCCCGTTTTCTCAGAAACGCCGTTGTGGAGCGTGAATTCGACAGCTTTCGCAATATTAACCTCGCCGTCCTCAAGACCCATGTGGCTTTTACCCTGAATATCGATCTGGTTGCAGCCGTTCATCACATAAAGGTGCGCGTCCTTCGGAGGTATACCGAGATTTTCAAG
>URSW01000214.1 GCA_900550625.1 uncultured Eubacteriales bacterium | reverse complement strand
CCGCGCGGCTTTCGCCGGGCGAAGCTCCGACGGAAAATTGCGGCGGATATTGCAAAGTGCCCCGAAGCTGTGGTATAATATGTGCAGGACACGGTATAAGGTTAGTTTGTGACTGCATGTTCGCTTACCGTGTCCCCGAGTTTAGCGCGGTGCGCTAAACTCCAATGCGAAGGTGACCTTGCTACCGCAAGCCTTTGCGGCTCATGCCTCCCCGTGCTCACGCACGGCTGTGGCATTGACGGTCTCGCAAAAATGCCCTTGCAAGCAAGCATTTTTGCATCGTGGTATAATGTTTGCGGAGAGACTGATTCATAAACCGTTGCCGTCTCCGGCCCCGTAAAATCTCCCAAGCCCGGAAGGCCGGGCTGCCGAAAATCGGAGAGGCAAGCCCTAAGCATGTTTCCTTATCCCCCGACGGAGTGTTCGATTTTGAATGTTTTACCTTTACTATGAAACTTATTAAACTCAGATGCTGTAAAGCGGGAAGCATAATTCTAAAGCTGTTTCTCGCCCTGATATGCGGCTTCGGCGCGGCATATCTGTTCGACCTGTTTTCCGAGCCGTTCGGCTTTTCTCTGTGGCGCGAAAACAAGACACTGTTCATCCTTCAGGTCTTTGCCGTCATACTTTTTTGCTCGGTCGTGTTCTGGATCGGAATAATTCTCGTTTATTCCTGCAGCAGCCAGCTCCGCATGAAAACGCGCGTACTCGGTATTCTGTTTGCATGGATTCCGATCCTCAATATCGTCATGCTCATAATCATAATACACACCGCCGATAAAGAATACCGCTTTGAAAAGAAAAAGTACGATCTCGATCAGTCGCGCAGGGAGCAAAAAATCTGCTCGACGAAATATCCGCTTCTTCTCGTCCATGGCGTATTCTTCCGCGACTTTGAGCATCTGAATTATTGGGGCAGGATCCCGGAGGAGCTTGAGGAAAACGGCGCGTCCGTGTATTACGGGAATCACAACAGCGCGTCCCCCGTAGCCGAAAGCGCGGAGCAGCTGAAAAAGCGCCTTTTCGAGATCGTCGGTGAAACGGGATGCGGCAAGGTCAACATAATTGCCCATTCGAAAGGCGGGCTTGATGCCCGGTATCTGCTTTCCGATCCGGAGGCAGCACGTCACGTCGCCTCGCTGACAACGATCAATACGCCTCACCGCGGATGCAGATTCGCGGATTATCTGTTCGAAAAAACATCGGAAAAATTCAAAAAAACTCTCGCGGATACATACAACGCCGCGGCGGCGAAGCTCGGCGACACCGATCCCGACTTTCTCGACGCGGTGCTCGACCTGACATACAAAAAATGCGAGGAGCGCAACAAAAGCCTCACCGACCCGACGGACGTTTTATGTCGCTCGGTCGGATCGATCCAGAAAAAAGCGACCTCGGGACGATTTCCGCTTAATCTGACAAACAGATTCGTCAGATATTTCGACGGTGAAAACGACGGACTTGTCGGCGCGGACTCCTTTGAATGGGGAAGCAAATTCGAAATGCTCGTTCCGTCGGGAAAACGCGGGATATCCCACAGCGACATGATCGACCTCAACCGCGAAAACATCAAGGGCTTCGACGTCAGAGAATTTTATGTGCAGCTTGTCTCCGACCTCAGAGAGGCGGGCTGCTGAAGCGTCATAGCCAAAGCGAAGCCGTACATCTATCTCCTTTGCGCGAACGCTTTCCGCGAAATTGACCTCGCATATATTGCGAATCTCTTCCTGCATTGCGGATTCCTTCATCCGCGGTACGCTCGCCCGCCGTTTTATTGTATTTCAACCGAAAAGACACTTCCGCGGAAGTGCCTTTTTATTTTTCCCAGCAAAAACGCAGCTGCCGTATCAAACCGGCGGCAGCACCTCACGCGCAAGCCGAAAGCACGACCGCGCACCTTCGAAAGCCGCTCCGTCCGCTCTATACCTTTATATGTCCCCTATTCCAGCAAAGCGTCCTCGACGGCATCCGGAAAATGAACCAACGATAAACCGCCGGCGTTACAAAGTCCCGCAAAGCGCTCCGCCCGCTGCCTGTCAAAAAACACGTCCGAAAAGCTTGAAAGTATTTCGCCTCCGGATCCGACCGCTTCTATCCCGTAAACCGTATACGCCTTTTTCTCCTCGTCCTGCACTATGTTCTTTCTAACGCAATAAGTATATGCCATTTCGATTCCCACCCTTTGATTTATGTATTTGTTAAGTCTTATGTCCGCTTTGCTTCCCGAAAATCAGATCATTACCTCACAACCGCCCTTATTTATATTTGATTTATATTTGATTTATTGCTTCAAATGCCTCGACAATGTTGACAAGCAATCCTTTTAGATGTACAATATAGGAAGTGGTTATTCATTCCATTTTTCCTTTAATGCAGGCTCCGGATTTTTATCCGCCGCCTTTGCTTCCGGCAAATTCATGATAGCACGCAACCAATAAAACTTCAATACGCAAGTTTGCAAAACAGGGTACTCAACTTTGCATTTGAGAAACCGAATATGCAAAAAAGCAAGTCGTCTTTGCAATTTTTTAACCGAATTTGCATTTTTATCTTAATTTTTACCAAAATCGTGCCCGGAACCGGAATCTAAAGCGTCGGAAAATAAAAATACGCATATGAACACTATTTTTGTGAAGGTGAATACAAATGATAGAAAAGTTACGACAATTGAAGAAAGAATCACACATGACCAATCAGCAGATAGCCGAAAAAAGCAACATCCCCGAAAGCACCGTTGCAAGGATCTTTTCCGGCAAAACACCCAACCCCACAGTCACCACAGTTGTATCTATGGCGAAGGCAATGGGATGCTCCGCTGCCGATCTTTTGAATGATAAAGACGATTCGGCATCGGCAGCTCCACCTGC
>URSW01000213.1 GCA_900550625.1 uncultured Eubacteriales bacterium | reverse complement strand
TCCCAATCGGAAGCCTAAAATCCGGAGCGCAGTTACTCCCAGCCCTCAAGATACGCCTTCTGCTCGGGTGAGAGGCTGTCGATCTCGATTCCCGCAGATTCGAGCTTGATTCGCGCGACCCGCGTATCCGTTTCGGCGGACACGGGATATACGCCGGGAGCGAGGTTTTTACCGCTCTTTGCAAGGTACTCCATTCCGAGCGCCTGAAGCGCAAAGCTCATGTCCATGATCTCCGCGGGATGTCCGTTTCCCGCCGCAAGGTTGACGAGCCTTCCCTCGGCAAGGAGATTGAGGATTCTTCCGTCCTTCATGCGGTATCCCGTGATATTGGGCTTGCGCTCCGTGATCTCTTCGCTCATATCCGAAAGTGCGGTCTTATCGATCTCGACATCAAAGTGTCCGCTGTTTGCAAGAAGCACTCCGTCCTTCATCACCTCGAAATGCTCACGTCTGATAACGTCGCGGCAACCTGTCAGCGTGATGAAAAGATCGCCGTACTTTGCGGCTTCATCCATCGTGGTAACGGTGAATCCGTCCATGACCGCCTCGATCGCCTTTACGGGGTCGATCTCGGTGACGGTGACGACCGCGCCCATTCCGCGCGCGCGCATCGCCGCTCCGCGTCCGCACCATCCGTATCCCGCGATAACGACATTCTTGCCCGCGATTATGAGATTCGTCGTATTCATTATGCCGTCAAGTGTGGACTGTCCCGTACCGTAGCGGTTATCGAAAAGATGCTTGCAATCGGCGTCGTTTATGTCGATCATCGGGAAATAGAGCTTTCCCGCCGCGGCGCGCGCAAGCAGGCGGTGTATTCCCGTGGTGGTCTCCTCGGCACCGCCGATCAGGTTCTCGCAGAGGTCGCGCCGCTCTCCGCAAAGCAGATTCGTAAAATCTCCGCCGTCGTCGATTATAAGGTGGGGCTTGTTTTCAAGCGCCATGAGAAGATGGCGGCGGTATCCCTCTTCATCAACTCCGTGACGGGCGAAAACCTCGACTCCGTCGGTCATGGAAAGCGCCGCCGCAACGTCGTCCTGCGTTGAAAGCGGGTTGCATCCCGTGGCGAACACCTTCGCTCCGCCCGCTGCCAAAGTTTCGGCAAGGTATGCGGTCTTTGCTTCCATGTGAATCGACATCGATATTCTCAGTCCGCGAAAAGGCTTGCTTTTTGCAAACTCGCTCCGTATTCTCCCGAGTACGGGCATATACGACGCGACCCAATCTATCTTCTTTCTTCCCGAATCCGCAAGGGATATATCCGCAATCTCACTCATTTCAAATTCTCCCGTTCTTCATTTCAGTCTATCTGCGCAATCCGAATATCGTGATCCGATATACCGTAGCTTCTTCCGTCCGCAGCATCGTATCTTCCTATGTAAACAGAGTTCTCGTCAAAGCCGTCATTGATTCGTCTTTCGTAGCTTTCACCGAAATAAACGTAACTCATGCCGTTGTTAATGCTGAGCTCGAATGTGGGATCGGCGAAGTAATTCTCACCGTCGGCGGTAAATACAACCCACGCATGGGGTCCTGTGGTATACTCTCCGCCGACTATCGAACACTTTACCCCGACCTGTGTGAGAAGCACCGCATACGCCTTCGCAAATGTAGTGCAGATTCCGCGATTCAGTTTGAATGCATAATAGGGTTCCGAATGCACTCTCGTTTCCAGAACATCGAAATCGTATGTCATCTTCGGAGAGAAATTGTGGTACACCTTCTGTGCCTTTACGGCATCGCTGTCGGACGGCTTTACGTTGTTCATATATGATTCGGCAAGAGTTTTGAATTCTTCGACGGTCGAGTCGTGTTCCGCCTTTCCGACCTTATACTTCCATGTCAGCGTCTTTGTTTCAATGTCATAGTCCGAAAACTCGGCATCCGCGGCGAACACGGGGAATTCATAGTAGACAACGTTCTGAATAAAGTCTCCGTAGTGAATGTCCGTTCCGTAGCCGTCCGAAGCAGGCGTTGTCGGGCAGACGATTTCGGTTTCGTAATTGAGATATGCTTTCACAAAATCAACATACATATCGGCGAAAACATTTCCGTATTTGTTCAGAGCCTCTTCGGACAGCGCGAAGAAATTGTAGGAATACACTCCGTTTTCCGTATTCGGCGCCATCTCGGCGGGAAGCGCGTCCGCATCGTATCCGCCGTTTTCGGGCAGATATGCCGGCGGCTGAAGATCGGGTGCGGCGCAGCTGCCGTCTGCGGTTCTGCCGAATTCCACCTTATACGGAATCAGATAAAGGATTCCCGCGCTGCGCGGATTGGTTATCAGACCGGAAACGGTAACCGTCATTCCCTCATATTCCACCTTGCGGATGCCGTCTCCGTCGGTGCCGAGCATTCGAAATTTCGTTACGCCGTCAAAAACCTCCGCGTTATCTTCTCCGTAATATGTAAGCCGAAGATTAACCGTCTGCTCCGGAGTGAAGAACCATCCGTCGTCATCGCGTCCGATGATTCCGATAACGATCGCCGTTCCCGAAGTCTCGATATCAACGGGACCCTCCGGGATTCCCTCACGGTTATCCGTGCTCTCCGTTATCTTCTCGCTTTCGGTGGATGCGTCGGTCGTAACCCGGGTATCGGTGACGCCGGTCGTCTCCGAGGGCGTTCCGACTGCGGAGCATCCGGCAAAAATCATTGATGCGGCAAGAAGCGCCGCTGCCGTACAGATAAACTTTCTCATATTCTTTCCTTTCTCCCGTGCGCCGAAGCGCGCTTTTTCCCGAACGGACGTTCAGCTCCGCCGAGTGCTTTTTCGAGCGCCGCCATTATTCCGAGCCGCGCACTCTCGTATGTAAGTCCGCCCTGCATGAAAGCCGTATACGGCTCGCGCATCGGACCGTCCGCCGAAA
>URSW01000212.1 GCA_900550625.1 uncultured Eubacteriales bacterium | reverse complement strand
AGTATACAGTGCAGAACGCAAGAGAGACGACCGCGGAAACCGTAAGCTGGGCGACGGACGGAGAAAGTCTCGGGAAAAACTTTGTTCCGGCAAGTAAAAGCACGGCTGAAACTGAGCACGACAGAGCGGAGGCTCCGCAGAATACGGCGTATGCGATATTTCCTTCCCGTTTCCGCACGATCTCGATGAATCTTTTTCCGAAAGTGTATCCCGCAACGGTAAAAAAGAAGAGGAAAAAGACGAACACAACGCCGACGTTGAACACTATTCCGAAAAATTCGCTGAGGTTTCCTCTTATTTTCCCGAACAGGGACTTTGCGTAAAACTCCGGGTAATAGGTCTGGCGGATGGAGTTGCCGGGTGAGAACATTACCGTGGCGAACGCCGCCGCAGACGTAAATATGCTTACGATGTACGAGGTGCAGAGCTTCTTTTTCTTTACGGCGGCGATGTAGATCGGCATTACGATGCAGATGAACAGCGATGCCGTGGCGCTTTGCTCGGCGGTGAAGGATGCGAAAAAGGCGAGCACGGGAAGATACCGCGCGCCGCGCTCCTCATCGGCGAGGCGTGAGTAAGCGAAGAAGAGCAGCAGAGTGAGCATTACCGGGAAGACATAATTCAGTGATCCCGTCGCCCAATACACGGCTTCGCGGAGTATCGGAAGTCCGATCAGCGAGAATGCGGTGCACGACATGATAAGCGACGAGGGAAAACGCGCCCGGTCGTTTCCGGAGGCGATCTCGGCGACGAGAAGAACCGTCAGCGCAATGACGAAGAACTCGAACACCTTCCACGCCGCAAGCGGCAGATAAAGAAGCACTTCATCTAAAAGATGTACGAAGAATCTTCCGTTTGTCTGCGTATAATGGACTGCGGTCTCCGAAAGAAAATATGATATTCCGCGGCGGAAAAACATGCTGTAATAGTAGTCGTCTCCGTAGCGTATCACGGGGATCAGGTTGAAAGCGTGTATTGCGAGAAATATCCCGTATACGATATAATGAAGTCGTTCTTTAAGCGCTTTTGCGATATTTTTCATTTTTCCTCCGAATCATTTCATAGGGATCAAAGTGTGTCGGCGTCGGCTTACGGAGAATAAAACGTCGATTTTTATACGGTGCGGTCTGCTCAGGCAAGAAAGGTGAGAAACGATACCAGTCCGTATGATGCAAGCGACATTATCAGACCGGCGATAAGTACTCCGCAGAATATTGACGGGATCGCGTATTTCATCCGCATATCGAGCATGGCTGCGACGAGAGCGCCCGTCCACGCGCCGGTTCCCGGCAGGGGAAGCGCGACAAATATAAGAAGTCCGAGGGATGCGTATTTCTGTACCTTGGGGGTGTTCTTCTGAGCTTTGTTTTCTACCCAGAGGGCTATTTTATCAAGACGGGGGATCTTTTTCATCCATTCGAGTACATGACGGACGAAGAGAAGTATGATCGGAACGGGGATCATATTTCCGATCACGCAGATGAGGTAGTTCGCTACCCATTCAAGCCCGAGCGTTGCGCCTATCGGGATGGCCGCACGAAGCTCAAGTACGGGGACCATTGAGAGGAAAAAGACCCAAAGGTAGTTTTTCAGTGAGAGCATATTACCGCCTTTATTATTATCAGATTAAAACTTTTAGAATATTCTATCATGTTTCCGAAAAAATGTCAATAGTGTCGAAGTAATAAATGATGCGGCGCATTTATTTTATCGGAAACGAAAAAAACGAGTTGCCAAACGGTTGAAGGTATGGTAAAATTACAATGACCGTTTCCGGGTCATCACGCCCGTCGGGGAAGTTTCGCAATACCGCGCGGCTCCGCAATGATCGGGCGCGAGGACTGCACCGTCGTGCTGCGCGCACTTTTGCCCGCTTTGCATTCGGACAGAAAACGTGCAGGAGACGTACTCCACAGCTTATCCGGATATGCGGTCCGTAAAAATGATATCCGCAAAGGAGAATCCATGTCGATAAAATTTGAAAAGAACGGGATGCGCTTCCGTCTGAGGACAAAAAATACGGAATACGATCTCATGATCCTTCACGGAAAGTATCCCGTACATCTTTACTACGGAAAAAAGGTTCGCGGGCTTGATCCGCAGTATTTCCACCGCCTGCATTCGTTTTCGCCTTACAAGCGCGAGGAGGATGAGGAGCTTTCGCTCGACGAGGCGTTTCTTGAATGCCCGTTCTTCGGTTCGGGAGATTTCCGCTCCACCGCTCTCAAAATAAAGAACGCGGACGGCAATTCCGTAACGCTCTTTACATATAAGAAGCACCGCATTTTCAGCGGACGCCGCGAGATCTCCGGTCTTCCGTTTGCGCGCGCGGACGAGGACGCAAAGACTCTCGAGATCACGATGACCGACGATGAGGTTACGGGATGCACGCTGAAGCTTTACTACACCGTTTTCGAGGACTGCGATGTCATAAGCCGCTATTCGGTGCTTGAAAACCACGGCAAGGCTCCCGTAGATATCGAGAAGATGATGAGCCTCACCTGCGATATTCCCGGACGCGAGTGGGATATGATAAGCCTGCACGGCGCGCACTGCTGGGAGAGAAACGTCTGCCGCCTTCCCGTCAGAATGGGATCGCAGAGCGTGTTCAGCCGCCGCGGCGCGTCGAGCCACCAATTCAATCCGTTTATTGCGATAGCGGAGCATAAGGCGACCGAGGAGCGCGGAAGTGTATACGGCTTCAACTTCGTCTACAGCGGCAACTTCCTCAGCGAGGTCGAGCAGGGGCAGGAGGAATACACCCGCGTTCAGGTCGGAATCGGAAGCGAGAACTTCGGATGGAGGCTTGAGCCGAGCGAGGTATTCGAGGCACCGGAAGCCGTCATGACGTATTCGGCATCGGGCATCGGAC
>URSW01000211.1 GCA_900550625.1 uncultured Eubacteriales bacterium | reverse complement strand
TCACGCTGCGGCTCTTCGCCTCGTCCCACGTCATGCAGCCCTTCTTTCTGAATCCGACGGTTATGACGTTGCGCAGAAACGGCAGACGGCGCGCGTGGAGCGGAGAGCCGCTCTTCGTATGCTCAAGCTCGGGGCAGAGCTCACCGATTATCGAGCTGTAGTCGGAGTCGCGGTATCCGTCGATCATGACGAGCGTGTGCGTGTCCGACTGGCGGAACAGGTATTCCGCCTCATGTATCTTGTACGCGGTGTTGACCGTCACGAGCACCGCGCCGATCTTCGTCGTCGCCCAGAAAGTGATGTACCACTGCGGAATGTTCGTCGCCCAGATCGCAACCTTGTCGCCTCTCTTCACGCCGAGCGCGATGAGCGCGCGCGCGAATTCGTCGACGTCGCGGGAGAACTCCGCATACGTCCTTGTGTAGTCGAGCGTCGTATAGCGGAAAGCGTACTGATCGGGGAAATGCTTCACCTGCTCGTCGAGCATCTGCGAGAACGTGAGATCGACGAGCGTCTCCTTCTTCCATATGAAATTGCCCGTGCCGGCGCGGTTCTGATAGAGCACCTCGTCCGCCTCGCTTGTGTCGCCGAAGCGGCTCATGCAGCTGACGAAATGCGAGAAGATTATATCCATGTCGGCAAGCTCGGGGAGCCATGCGACATCCCATTCGAGGGAGATAAAGCCGTCGTAGTTTATCGAGCGGAGCGCGTCGATCAGCTCGTCGATCGGAAGCTCGCCCTCTCCGATGAGGCAGTACGCGAGATTCTCGCCCGACCCCTCGGAATCCTTGACGTGGACGTGGCGGACGTACGCGCCGAGATTCTTTATCGTCTCCTCGGCGCTCTCGCCGCGGAATCTCGCAGGATTGTGGAGATCCCAGAGCGCGCCGACGGAATCGCATGCGAAGGTGTCGAGCGTGTCCTTGAGAAGGAGCGTATCGGAGAAGATGCCGCATGTCTCGACAAGGATGCCGACGTTCTTCTCCTCCGCCGCGCCGATCACACGGCCGATCAGAGCGCGGCTTCTCTCGGCGGCCGCGTCCTCGCTCTCGGCGGCGTGTACCCTCACATAAGGAATGCGAAGCTCGCTCGCCTTCTTTATGCACTCCGTGATGTGCGCGGCGGCAGCGTCCGCATCCTCCGCGGAGATGTCGCACACGGCGTCGATGCACGGGATCGAAAGCCCCGTCTCGTGCATCTTTCTCACGGTAGCCGCCGCGGAATATTCCGAAAACGGACCGCCCCTGCTCGTGAACATCGGATTGTCGATCCCGTGAAGCTCGATCCCCTGAAATCCCGTGTCGCACGCGATACGGCAGAATTCGTCGAAGGATACGCTGTCCCAGCCCTTCGTCGTAAATGAAAGTTTCATCTGAATTTACCTCTCCTTCTCAGGTGTCGTTTTCTTCGTAAACGATCTTGTTGAGCGCGTTGAGGTACGCCCTCACGCTTGCGGTTATGATATCCGTTGAAATACCGCTGCCCGAATAAAGCTTTCCGTCCGAGCGGAGCTTGACGAGCGCCTGACCCATCGCCTCGTGTCCCTCGGTGACCGCCTGTATCTGGAAGTCATCAAGCTCGTAGTGATGCCCGACGACCTGTTCTATCGCCATGAACGCCGCGTCGATCGGTCCGTCTCCGACGGAGACTCCCTGAAGCTTTTTGCCGTCGCGCTCAAGCTCCACGGTCGCGCTTGCCTTGATAACGTTTCCGCTGTTCGTAACGTATGAGCAGAGCACATACGTCGGCGGGCACTGCATCGCCACGCTTGCGACGATCGCGTCAAGCTCGCGTGAGGTGATGTTCTTTTTCTCCGCCGTGTGTGAGAATTCCTCGTAGACCTTCGACAGATCCTCGGCGGAGAGATCGTAGCCGAGGCGCTCGACCGCGCGCGCCACTTCGGAAACGGTGTCGTTCTTCGTCATTGTGAATTCGGGCTGCGCCTCATCTCTGTCCGCGCGTCCGTCATCGTGCGCGCCGCCGCCGGCAATGCGGCGTATCTGCTTTGCAAGTCTCGTAAGCTCGGGAGTGTTGAGGTTTGAGGATACGCCGATCTCGTCGCCCTTCTGACCGATGATGTGCGAGAGCATCTCGACGGACGGCTCCTTTTTATCGGTCACGCTTGCACGGACGTAGTCCGCGCCCGCGCGAAATGCGGCGACGCATGAGCTTTCAGCCATTCCGAGCTCGCCGGAAGCCTGCACGCCGAGAGGGATCTCGGACAGTCCGGGAACGTCGGCGCGGAGCGCGGAGACGAAGGATGCAAAATCCTCGGGAAGGAGGGCTGCCGCGCTGTCGCAGACGCACACGCGAGTCGCGCCGGACTCGATCGCGCACTTTATCGCCTCGCGGAGGAATTCCGCCTCGGCGCGCGTCGCATCGACCGCGACGAATTCGATGTCGGTGCCGTAGGAGCGGCACTTCGAAACAAGTGCGGCGATCGCCTCAAGCGCCGCCTTCGGCTTCTTGTGAAACACGAATTCCATCTGGATCGGGGAGACGGGGACTTCGACGCGGTAGCGCGCCTTTTTCGCTTTCTCGAGCGCGGTGCGGGCGAGTTCTACCCCCTCCTCGGTATATCCGACGCCGATCGAAAGGGTCGTGTTCTTGACGAGCGCGGATGCGGTGCGGACGAAAAGCGTGTCGGTGCGTTCGTTCTCCACCGGTGCGATCTCGATAGCGTCCGCTCTCATTCTGTCGAGGCAGCGCGCGATCTCGATCTTCTCCTTGAAGGAGAAGGATGCGTTTGAGGTAAGCGTCGTTTCGGAAAATTCGATTTTCTTCATTTTCATTTCCTTTCTTCGATGAGGGAGTGAGAATATTGGGATGGAGTAGCCGGGGGAACCCCTTTTGACAAAGGGGATTCCCCCGGACCCCCTCCC